>DASXPZ010000064.1:0-6412 GCA_036493275.1 Pirellulales bacterium | reverse complement strand
GGCCGCTTCGACCAGGCGTTGGCGCGTAGGCGTTGTCATGGGAGCCCCTTGTTACAGTCGGGTGGTCGAGGTTGACCACAAGTCAACCTGCAAGTGTACCACAAGTCAACTGGCCAAGGCTCCCGGCAGAACGATACTTCCCACATGCGGCGAGTGAGGCATCGACCGTCCGATGCCACTCGAATCGCGCTCACCACTTTCGCGGGAAGGGCCGACATGAAACGCTGGCTGTTTTTTCTCTATGGGGCCGGGAGCCATTTGCTATTTTTTGGCGTGTTTGCTTACCTGGCCTGCTTTGTCGGCAATTTTCTGGCGCCTAAGTCGATCGATTCTCCAACCTTGGGATCGGGCTCCGCCGCCATCGCGATCGATCTGTTGCTCCTCATCCTGTTTGCGGCGCAGCATTCCGTCATGGCTCGGCCGGCGTTCAAGCGAATCTGGACGCGCGTCGTGCCGACGCCGATCGAACGCAGCACCTACGTCTTTTTCTCTTGCCTGGTGACCATTCTGCTGATATGGCAGTGGCGCGCCATCGACACGATTGTTTGGGACGCGCAACAGCCGATTTTGCGAAGCGCCTTGTGGGTTTTGTTCGCCTTTGGTTGGCTGCTGGTTCCGGCGGTCAGCCTGATGATCGATCACTTCGACCTGTTTGGCTCCCGGCAGGTGTGGCTCTACCTGCGAGGCCGGGAATACCCGGAGTTGCCGTTCCGTACCCCGATGCTCTACAGGAACGTGCGGCATCCGCTCTATATCGGCTGGACAATCGCTTTTTGGGCTACGCCCACGATGACTGTGGGGCATTTGCTGTTTGCGATCGTGATGACGGTCTACATGGGACTGGCGGCGCTCGTCGAGGAACGCGATCTGGTCGCCCACTTCGGGCGCCACTACGAGAACTATCGCCGCCAGGTCCCGATGTTCATTCCGCGCTTCCGCGCAACCGCGGAGGCGCCGGCTCACAAGACAATCACGACCGCGAGCAAATCGCAACCAGAGCGAGAGAAGTGCAAAGTATAAGAGAACGCTCCACGCGAGGGACGGTTCGCTGGCAATGCAATACCGTCTTTTGCGGCGCGCCCCAAGAGAGATTCGAACGGCTCGCGCGTCCCGGTTATTTCGGCTTCTCCGACGCAAGCCGCACGACGAGCGGGTCTTTCGACGCGACGGCGGCATGCATGATCTTGTCGCCGAACCAGACCTGGAAATCCTCGATTTCGATTTCAATTGGAACATTTCCCATACTAAACGCGCCGGCTTCGTCGGTCTTGCCGGCGCCGTAGCGACGATTACCTACCAGGCCGTTGATCTGCGCGTCGGCCACCGGTTTTCCGTCCTGATCGAGGAGGGTTCCCTTGATCGTCTCCGCCGGCGCGAGCTCGATCGGCGGTAGCTCGAATTCTTTTTCGTCCTGCGGTATCGCGATCCGATCGTCCCACGGCTGGCCGAGTTGAACGTAGCCCTGCGGTTGGCTGATGACTTGGGCGTAGACGTCGCCCGCCAGGACGAACGTCGAGTAGAACCCTTTTTCGTCGGTGGTGGCCTGGCTCCCCTGGCGCCAGCCGCCGTACTGCACGCTGATTGCGGCGCCGGCGATGGGATGGCCAGTCCCTTTGGCGCGCACCAGGCCGCGAACTTTCACGCACATCTCGAGCGGGATGTCGAGTTTCAAAGTTTCGCCTTCGAATAGGACCACTTCCTTGCTCTCCGGCAGCCGCGGGCGAATGGGGAGACGCTCATCGCAAGTGGCCTGCACGCGCAACGCGCCGAACGCGATCTCTGGAATGACGAAGCGCCCCTGTTCGTCGACCTGGATCATGGCCGAGCCCGTGGCGGATTTCATTCCGTCACGGTCGGCCAGATCGTTCGAATCGATCGCCACCACCATACCATGAGTGAGAGCGATCGGCTCGGCGATAATCCGCCCTTCGATCCGTCCCACCGGCCGCAATCGGAACTCGCGCTCAGCCGGAGTCTCTGGCTGCATATCGACGCGAAAGATCTGCTTGCCGCTGCCGGCCAAACGAACCACTGCGTCATAGGTTCCTTCGCGCGAGAGCGCCGGCATGCGGGCTCGCCCATCGGCGCCAGTAACGACGCGGATCCGCTCGGCTAACTCGGTCGGCACGATCGAGTAGCCCTGTTGCGTTTTGAAATGTTCTGGCGAAATCTCCGCGCCAACCGCCGGGCTGCCGTCTGGCTTCAGGACGACAAACGAAATCTCCGACGCGGTCGGCAGCGTCAGTTCGAAGGGCTCGTCTGCCTTGTCGCCAAAGAGTTGCGCCGACGCGTTCACGCTGCCGATGGCGTGGCCAGGGGCGTAGGCCCAGACAATCGGCATCCGGCGGATCGCTTCCTTCGGCAGCCAGGCCTCGGGCACAGTCAGGCGGAATCGTCCTTCCTCATCGCACACGGCGGTGGCCGTCAGCGATTTCAACAGAGGGAGCCATTTGACTGGTAAGTAAACCAGCGCGCCGGCGATCGGCTTCCCTTTCGTGTCCTTCACGACTCCATGAATCGTTTTATTCGGCAGGGCGTCAGCCGCGGGGAGCGCGGGAAGGGGAGGCGGAATCTCGATCTTCGGAAGTTGCGCGTAAAGGGCTTGTCCGGTGTAACTCTCGTTCTTCGCAGGAGAGCTCGTGGCGGCTTGCGCCGTGTCGTCGGCCGGCGTTTCCAGCTTTTCATTCACGCCGCAAAGGGGCTGGATTTTCAATCGATTGTGCCTGGCAGCCAAGATCTGCCACTTCGCGTTGTCGGAGAAATCGCTGCGATCCACCTTCCCAGGCTCGTACAGCACGATCAGGTCGTCGATGTCTCGTTGCACGACTCCTTCGACGCCCGTCCCGTTGAGCGGTTCGAAGCTTTTGTTCTTTGCGCTCAGGCGATAGCCGGGGATCGACGCATGGAGAGCAATCCGCTCGCCAGGAATGTTGCTGACGGAAAATCGCCCCTCGTCAGGCTCGACAAAGATCGAATCCCACGCTTCCGGTCGACCGATCATGACGCGCGTGTGCGCGGGAATAAGCTTGCCGTCGGCCAGCACAATCCGTCCGCGCAGTCGATAACCCGGCGAGACGGGCAGGTCTCCCAGATTCGTACTAGCCCGCTGGGCCGAAGTGAACTTCTTGCTGACGACGGTTCCCACCGCGCGAAGGCTGTCCATCAATCCGAAGACGACCAGTTCTTCTCCGGCGGGCAGATTGGCGAATGAAAATCGCCCGTCGGCGTCGGTCCCAATCTGGTACGTCCCCACGAACGAACCTGTGCCGCGATCCGCCTGCACAACTCCAACGGCTACGCCCGGCACGCCGCGTCCGTCGCGGACAATGCGTCCTTCAACGGTCGATCCGGTTTCTAAGGCCAGTCGATGGGCTTCGCCATCGGCGCGGACCAGTTCGAAATTGCGCCGCGCGGCGCCGCTGGCTTCGACTCTCAGATCAAGGCCAAAGACCGGTTCATCGCAGACCAGCGTGAACTTGCCGTCGTGGTCGGTGAGCGCCAGGGGATCGACCCCCGGCATGCTTCCCCACCAGCGTTTCGATCCGGCGCGGCAGCCGAAGGGCTCGACCACGGCGCCAACGGCCGGCTTGCCCGCGGGATCGAATACGACGCCGCGCACGACGCGGGCTGGGTCATCGGGCATTGTCCGCGCGACGAGTTTGGCTGCGAGATTCTCAACCAGTAGTGGATCGACCTTGGTAATGAACTGCGGACGATAACCCTCGGCGATGACCAACAGCCGGAAGACGAGCGTGGAATCGAGCGAGCCGATTGCAAACCGTCCGCTCTTGTCGGTCATGGCGCGCTTGCCGCAGTCCGGGTAACACGTGGGACAAAAGGGACTCGTCCCCACGCGCACACCGGCCGAATAAATCTGCACCGTGGCGCCGGCGACGGGATGTCCGTGTTCACCTTGCACCACGCCGGCGATCTGTTGTTTGACCGAAGCCTCGGCGGAAGTGCTTGCGGAGTTGTTCTTGTCGCCAGCGCTGCCAGTGGCCTCTTTGGTTTCGATCGCGGGCGTTTTGTCTTCTGCTCCATTCTCGGCGTGGGTCAACGTGGTTGCGCCGAGGAGCCCAGTCGCAGCCAATCCCGCCAGCGTCGCGATCGTCATTTTCAAGCGCGGCAGGCTGGCAGAGTAAAGCTTTCGATGGAGCGCTGCGATTCGGCGCCGCGCCGACGAAGTGCGGGCCATGGACAGACCCGCCGCGGGCAGCGGGGCCGATATTCGCAGCGCCAATCGGGCGAGGACGCGACAATAGACCGCCACGTCGCCGAGCAAGTTCGCGGCCGCGGCGTCACACACCGCGTCGCAAGCAGCAGCGTGCGCCGCTCGCGTGCGCCACGCCAGCGGATGAAACCACAACAGCCGCGCAACGCAACGCAACAGGCAGTTCCAGATTAGGTCGGAGTTCTTGAGATGTTGGATTTCGTGCGCGAGGACCGCCATTAGTTCTTCGCCCTCGATTACGTGCTTCTGCCCACCTGGCAAAAGAATCGTCGCTCGCCACATACCCACCACGCAGGGTGAAACAAGATCTGACGTAATCAAAATCTCGAACATTTTGGCGCATTTCATCTTGGCGGCAATTCGCTTGGCCTGCGCGACGAGCAACGGGTCGGCCGGACGAGCGCGCCGCAGCAGCGCAGCGAACCGTGCGATCGCCATCCATTCGCCCATGGCGCCGATAAGCATTCCGAGCCCCCAAACGATCCACAGGCAAGCGGCGACGCTCCAAGGCCTCGCATCGGTGCGCGCGGGATTGTAGGACGCCGGAAATATCGGCGTTTGGCCTGCAGGAGACATTGTGCGATCGCCCGCGATGGACGGCGCGGATCCATCAGCAAAAGCGTCGGGCGTGAATTGCAAGTTCTGTGCAGATTCCAAGATCACAGTCGCAGCTGGCGCCCTGGTATCGATACCGGTCGGCTCGGCCGGCGTTTGTTGTGCAATCGACGGCGCCACGGAGAGGGAAATGACCGGCCCAGCCAGCGCGAGCCCCAACAAAATCACTACCGAACCTGCGCAGCCGCGCCAAACCAGAACTCGCCAGCGAGGATTCACCCGCCGCAGCGCCGCGTTCAACAGCCACGCCGTCGCCAACAGCAAGGTCAACTTCAGCAGAAATTCGCTCGTCGAGTCGAGGCCGGCCAATCGATCGATCGATCGGGATATCAAGACGTTCATCGGCGCTTCATTTTCGGAGCAGGAGACGGTTTTTCCTCGGCCAAACGCTGCAATTCGACAATCTCTTCGCGCGAAAGCTTTTCGGTTTGGATCACGTTCAACAGCAGGGCCTGCACCGACCCGCCGCAGTAGTTGTCGACAAAGTCGCGGAGCACCGTGCGAAAGGCCGATTTCTGCGGCGTCACGGCCTTATAGAAAAAGGCCTTGCCCACCTTACGCCGCGAGACGTGCCCCTTGTCGAGCAGAATGGTCAGGTGCGAGCGCAGCGCCGGATTTTTGATTGGCTCGGGAAACAGCTTTTGAATTTCAGCCGGCTTCATTTCGCCATGCGCCCACAACAGGCGCATCACGCCAAGCTCGCCGGCGGTGAGTTGAGACATCGACGGCCCTCCGGTTTGCGAATGTGCAGATCATACTGCACATTGGGGCTATGTGTCAAGCGCGGGTAACAAAAAAGACTTGCGACAGCGCACCAGGTCAGAAGAGACGCGCATTCCTAGCGTCGTTACAGGCTCTTCAGGTGGAACACCTTGGCGTAGACGTCCAGCTTTTGCCGCAAGGAGAGTCGGCCCGAGTTGCGGGCGTTGTGATGCAGCAGCAGAAACGTCGAATCATCGTCGGCCTGGCGACCGCCGCGATATTTGTTGAGCCGATCGATCAGCGCTTGCGCCATTTCCGCCGGTTGTGTGGCGTCAATGGTTCGCATCATTTCGAGCAAGCCTTGTTCGCCCAGCATTTTTCCCGCGGCGCCAGTCGATTCGGTCAGCGCGTCGGTATAGATCAAAATGACGTCGCCCGGCGTCAGGTCCAATGTCGCTTGAGGGTAGGACGTCGAAGAATCGATGCCGAGCGGTAGATTCGTGAGCCCAGTTTGTTCGCCTGAGCCGTCGGAGTCAACAAACCGCCAATCGCGGGCAGCGGCTCGAAACCAAAGGGGGCGAGGATGCCCCGCGTTGCAAAGCGTGAGCTGATCGCGATTGGCCAGATAAGTCCCCACCACGGCCGTGGCAAAGCGGCTGAGTTTCGCGAGCTCCGTAAACTGGCGATTCAACTCGCGGACCAAGCGGGCCTGCGTTTTGCGATTGATGTTGCGCCGCATCAAATCGCGCATCGCGCGCCCTAGTTCGGCCACCGAGGACCCATGCCCGGAGATATCGGCCAGAATCAAACGCGTGATCAATCCTCCGCCGCAGAGCGACACGTAATGGACGTCGCCGCCGCCGG
>DASXPZ010000063.1:0-2812 GCA_036493275.1 Pirellulales bacterium | reverse complement strand
ACCACGATCGACCCAGGCGAAGACTTTGAACGGCTTGCGCGCGACGAGCACCTTGCCTTGCCCGACGATCGTGCGGCGCGATTGATCGACGACTTCGGCCGTGATTTCGTACTTGTGATCCTCGTTGCCGTGGATTTCCTTGGCGAGCGTGGTGTCGACGTCGATCGAGATCGAGCCGTCGGCGCCGATCGGGACTTCGGCCTCGGCCACGATTTCCGGCGGGTTCATGCGGCGCGGCCACCAGAAGGGCGCCGGGCGCGCGCAGCCCCAATCCTTCCAGCCCGGAAACCAATCGCAATCGTAGGCGAACCACCAGTAGCCGGGACCGTAGAACCAATCCCACGCGCCGACGGGGAACCAGGGTTCATCGTAGGCGCTGCGGGTTACCTTGTAATGGACCTTGGCCTCGGTGACGGGCGAGCCGAAGTAATACTTGGCGCTGACTTTGGCTTGGATTTTTTCGCCCAGCATGATCGGCTTTTTGGGCGCTTCGACGGTAACTTCGAATTCCGGCTTTTTGTACTCTTCGACGCGGAAATTTCCGCCGCCGTGATCCTTGAAGAAAAGTTGATAGACGCCCAGCGTTGCGTCGGCCGGCAGCTTGTATTCTCCTTCGACGCCGCCGAACTGATCAGCAGTGACCTCTTTTTCGACGACTTTATCCCCTTTCGGATTCACGATCATCAGCGTGAATGTCTTGCCGCCGAAATCGGAGCCGTCCTGGTCGTACTGCGCGTTGCGAATCCAGAGCTTGTAATGGACCGCCTGGTCGGGTCGATAGACGGGCCGATCGGTAATCGTGAAAACCTTGGTGGCGTTGTACTGCGCGTCGTAGTGTTGTCCTCCCCAGACGTGCGTGAAACCCAAATAGGCCAACCGGCCGGCGCGGGTCGTCGCAATGGCCAGCCAGGCGTACTGATTGCTATCTTTTTCGGCCGGCACGATTGCCTGCCCCGTGGCGTCGGAGAGGACGCTCGAATCCAAGACGTCGACCTGATAGCGGTTCCCTCCCAGGTGGCGCTGACGATAGCCGAACAGCTCGAGGTTGGCTTTTTCGATCGGCGCGCCGGTCACGGCGTCGGCCACGTAATAAAACGTCTTGCCGACGAGCGGCTTTTTGATGATCGCGGTATCGGCCACCCACAGCACGATCTTGCTGGTGTTGCCGTCGGCCATGCTGGCCGTGACCAGGTAGGCGCCCGCCTTGCTCAGCGGTGTGGTGACGGTGATTCGTTTGTCGAAGTGTTCTTCGCGCGGGTCAAGTTCCAAATCCCACGTGGCCACACGATCGCCCACATATTGCGTCTGGTCTTGCTCGACAAGCCGATAGCCGATGTCGCCGATATTCAGCTTGTTCCAATCCAATTGCGCGGGACTGGACTTCAGGTAGGCTTTGACGTCGGCCAGGAGTTTGTCGATCTTGACCGGACGGGCGTCGAAGCTGACTTTTTTGCCGTTGCGAAAGCGAAAGTCGACCGTGGCGCCCTGTCCGGCCGGTTGCGTGCCGACGCCATCGAAGCGGCCCCAATTGCCTACAATCTGTTGAAGTTGCAACTCGCGAAAGTTGTTTTGCCCTTTGCCGTGCGCCAGCATGGCGGCCCGCCAGAATTCGGCCGCGCGGGAATATTGACGACGGTTCTCGAACTCGCGGGCCAGCGCGTCGAGCGAATCGGCGCCGTGACCTGTCTTGGGGTCGGCTGCGATCTGCTCGTAGATCTTGATGTAATTGAATTCGTCCGGCAGCTTAAAACGGCGCACGCCGGTCGCCAGCCGCGCAATCGTTTCGTTCTCTGTTAGCGTGTGCAGGGCGAACGTGCCGCTTTCGTCTTTGTCCTTGTCTCCTTCACGCGGCGAGCGGCCGATGAAAAAGCCATACTCGGCGATCGTTTGCACGCCGAACTGGTTCTGACAGAAACTGGCCAGCTCCCAGCGGGTGTCGTTGAGCTTGGCCGGTTGCAGTTTGGCGGCGTGCGAGAGGGCCCAGCGCCAGCGTTGGCCGTCATTCGTGGCTTTTTCGAAACTCTCTGGAACCGAGTAGTAGATCGGCTGGCCTTCGGCGTCGACCGGCGCGCCGGACGTCTGTCCGCCGTAGCCCCAGCCTGGATCGAAGTCAGGCAACACCGTCAGATCACTCAGATACTGCAGCCGCCAGGCGTCTTGATAGCCACGGTTGCTCAACAGCGCGCGGGCGAATCCGAGATAGAAGTCCGCGGCCGCGGTCTTGTCGGGCTCGGCCTCGACCAGCGGCATCGCTTGCGACAGTAGTTGCAGCGCGCGGATCCGGTCGCGGGCTGAAGCGTCGACTACCTGGCCTCCGCCGCGATGCTGGCCCCGTTCGAATTGCCCAGCGACCATGAAGCCGTAGTGCTGATTGTTCAGGTAGACGTCCGCGGCGGCGTTGAGGAGTCGCCAGTTTTTGGCGTGGACGGCGATCACTTGCTCGCAGTAGGCGTCTATCTCGTTGTTCCGCCCTAAGTTCTGCAGGCATTGCGTTGCGTCGCGCAGATTGTCCCCTACCTCGGCCGGCGGCGCTGCCGGGTCGAGCGTGAGCTTGCGAAAGCCTTCGTAGGCGTCCTTGAAGTTGCCGTCTTTCATCAACTTGGTCATGGCCGCTCGATTCGAAGGGGGCTGTTCCAGAAGCGCTCCCGTAGCCAGCATAGCGCCCAGCCCACAGAGTGCCAGCGCTACCAGGGCAGACTTCGACGCAAACGGAAGTCGAGTGGCCTTCATGCAAACCTTTCTGTGCGACGCTGCCGCGTCGGGCGTGGTGGCGACCTGCGGATTGGCGCCAAGCGATATGTGCGATGGGAAG
>DASXPZ010000062.1:0-1910 GCA_036493275.1 Pirellulales bacterium | reverse complement strand
GAGATTTTCGTTCAGCCCACGGGTGCGGTTGATGCCGGCGATCGAATTCGCGCCCATCGAAATGGTCTGGTCGAGATAGAACAGCATGGCCGGATGGCCTTCGGCCGCCAGCAACAGATCGCTGAACCGCCCGAGCACGTGAGGGCGGATGGCCTCGCGCTCATAGGCGCCGGCCATGCTCCCGATCTTGTCGGCCGAGACGCAGAAATGGTTGGACCAGAACCAGACCAGCCGCTCGAAAAATCCGATCTCGGCGCTGAAAGCAGCCTCGGTGCGAATCCGCGCCTCTTCGAGATAGATCTGCCGTCCCGGATCAGGCACGGCTTCGGCGGCGATCTTTTGCGCCATCTCGCCGGGGCCCTGCATGGGCTCCTCGGTCATCGAAGGCGTTTGCATCGAGGGCGCTTGCGCCATCTGCTGTCGTTTCGCGTCCTGCTCCTTCTTGGCGACAATCGCCTTTGCCTGTCGCTTCGCAAAGGCATCGGTCACGGCGCGGTAGGCCTTGGCACTCGACAGGCCGGGCATCGCGACCTCGCCTGGTGAGGGCCGATCGAGTTCGGCGATCAGCGCCCCGCGCGGATCGGCCTGGATCGCTGCAATCGATCCCGGGCGCGGCCCCATCCCGAACCGGTGGAGGGCCGGCGCGGCCTCGGCCTTAGCGGAACTGCTCATGGCAACGCCTCGAACGATACGAGGCCATGGCGCCGGGCAAACGCTGCCGCGCAGAGCCTCAAAAGTTGTTACCTAATCTAATGCTACGGACCGTAGCACTTGGAAACTCCGGATGCAAGTACCGATTGAGTGATGATGGCGGGCGGGGCAGGTGCGAAGCGTGCTGTTCGTTGGCGCCAGCGACGTGATCGAACACGAGAGACGATGTCAGCTGTCGTACCTTGGGACGCGCCGACGGGCTTCCGAAATTGTCAGCTCTTCGGCGAAGACTGGAACGACGAGATGGACCCGAACTGGAATTAGACGACACTCATTTCGTTCGACCGACCCGGACGTCTTCCAAGTCTGGAGTTTGGACAGCTACGTGGCTGCGCGTGCCACCAAGTTGAAAGCAGTCGCAGGCCGCGAATTGAGCTTTCAACGCCTGCTCCGTTCGCGTTTTCCGAGTGACGTTATTCGATGTACGGCAAGAGCCGCTTTGGAGGCGGTGCACACAGCCTAGAACAAGCCGCCCGGGCGGTCGCCGGACGGCTCACTCCGCAACTGCCGGCACGGCGCCGGTTCCGTCGCACATTGCTTGTTTGGGCGGGGCCGTCGCCCTGAGGTAGAGCGGCGGTCCCTTATCGCGCGATACGCATGGCCGGGTTTTGCAGCGTCGGCAAAATCCGCACGACTATCGATATGTTATAACTTGGAATGCTACTGGCAATTGCAATTTCGAATTAACCCTTAAGGCTATGGCACTATCCGCGCCATTCAGCATCGGCTCTGAGCAGGGCGAACTTCATCGAACGTCGAATCGCCGGCGCCGCTCGCGTGGCTTTCCCACTCGCCACCTGGTCGCAAAGTGCTAGTCTGAGCTTGCACAGGGCGTGGCACACCCAGGTTCTGGGTCGACTGAATGCGGCGGCCCGCGTTCATAAATTTGGTCGGTGGCGGCGCGGCCAGTCGCGCAAAACGGCCGGCGATACCGTTCGTGCCGGAATGAACGCCGCCATCCCTGGTTCGTGGACTTCATTTATTCGAATTGCGTGAGTCGTAAGGCCGACGACTTCTCTGGTTGCATTCGCCGCCGCTCAATGAGCCGGAACGCTGGCGACGTCCGACCGGGTGATCGACTTAGTCGGCGCTGCCCACGCTACGCAGCTGCTGCGATCGGCACAGGGAGTGATACATGAAAGGTACCCCCACGGTTATCGACTACCTCAACAAAGCGCTACGCCACGAACTGACCGCCG
>DASXPZ010000061.1:0-4570 GCA_036493275.1 Pirellulales bacterium | reverse complement strand
GCTTTGCAACCGTCGCCGAGCGGGCGCATAATGTCGAGACGCCGACCACCGCGGCCCTGCGGATCGCCGGCAAGTGGTCATGTATCGCAACCAACCCAGAAGAATCTTCCATGATCTTTCATCGCTTCCGCCTGTCGCTCGTCGTTCTGCTCTTCTTCACATCGATCTCGCCGGTCCTGGCGGACGAGCCGGCCTGGCGGCCGCTGTTCGATGGCAAGACGCTCGAAGGGTGGAAGCAGCGCGGCGGCGCGGCTAAGTACACAGTCGAAGAGGGCCAGATCGTAGGGACCAGCGTGCCGAAGACGACCAATTCGTTTCTCTGCACCGATCGCGATTACGGCGACTTTATTCTGGAGCTTGAGTTCAAGGTCGACCCGAAGCTCAACTCCGGCATTCAAATCCGCAGTGAATGCTTCGACGAGCCGCGACAGGCCGTGATCAACGGCAAGACCTACAAATTCCCGGCCGGCCGCGTGCATGGCTACCAGGTCGAAATCGATCCTTCCGACCGCGCTTATTCTGGCGGCATCTATGACGAAGGGCGTCGAACCTGGTTGCAGGACCTGAAAGACAACGAGCCGGCCCGCAAGGCGTTTCGCCAGAACGAGTGGAACAAAGTCCGTGTCGAGTGCCGCGGCGATTCGATCAAGACCTGGCTCAACGGCCTGCCGGCCGCCAACCTGAAAGACGACGTTACCCCCAAAGGCCTGATCGCGCTGCAAGTCCATGGCGTGGGCGACAAGACAGATCCGCTGCAAGTCCGCTGGCGAAATATCCGCATTCAAGAGCTCGATAAGAAATAGTGGCGAGAAGAACGTTCACTCCGCAAGCCGCCTTCAGGGAGGGCGAGGCTCCCGCCGAGCCGCGAGGCGGCGCATGAGGCTGCTTCTGTTGGAGAGGATCTTGCGCGACGCCGTCGAAGTGAATCAAAGTATCGCCAGTTCGAGCGACCCAAGTGAGGAAGCCGAATCATGCTGACCTCTATGTTTCCGCTCCTCGCGCGACGTTTCGTCCCAATGTTCTGCGCTCCCCTCCTCGCGATGCTCGCCGTCGCTCTTCCAGTCCGCGCGGACGACGCCAACTCCCTTGGCCGCGCGATCGAAGATTTCTCGCTACCGGATATTCACGGCAAGACGCGCCGTCTGGCTGATTTTGCAGATGTCCGACTGGTCGTCGTGGCGTTCCTCGGAACCGAGTGCCCGCTGGCTCGGCTCTACGCGCCGCGCGTGCAACAACTGGCTAACGAGTACGCCGCGCGGGGCGTGTCGTTCGTCGCCATTGACGCCAATTCGCAAGACTCGCTCACCGAGATGGCCGCGTTCGCCCGCAAAAACGAACTACGGACGCCGTTTCTACACGACGCGCAGCAGCGCGTGGCGGATCAATTTGGCGCGGAGCGCAATCCGCTGGTCTTCGTGCTCGACCGAGAGCGCGTGGTCCGTTATCAGGGACGCATCGACGATCAATACGGCTTGGGCGCCAGTTCCGGATACGCCCGTCCGCAGGTCAAACGACGGGATCTCGCCTCGGCGCTCGACGAATTGCTGGCCGGCAAACAGGTCTCGCAACCGATTACGCTGGTCACAGGCTGCCGGATTGGCCGAAAGCCGCGCGCCCCAGCCAAGGGCGCCATTACTTTCAACAAGAACATGGCGCCGCTGTTGCAAAATCGCTGCGTTTCGTGCCATCGGCCAGGCGAAATCGGCCCGTTCGCGCTCACCGATTACGACGAAGTCGTCGGCTGGGCCGAGATGATTCGCGAAGTCGTCGACCAGGAGCGGATGCCGCCCTGGTCGGCCAGCGCCAAGTTCGGCCATTTTTCCAACGACGCGCGCCTCAGCGCGGCGGAAAAGCAGGTAATTCGCGATTGGATCGAAAATGGCTGCCCGCAGGGCGATCCCAAACACCTGCCGCCGCCGCGAACCTTTGCCGATGGCTGGCAGATCGACAAGCCCGACCAGGTGATCCGTCTGCCCAAACCGTTCAAAGTGCCGGCCGAAGGGACCGTTCCTTACCAGTATTTTTATATCGATCCGGGCTGGAAAGAGGACCGCTGGATCCGCGCGGCCGAAGTCCGCCCTGGCAATCGCGGCGTAGTGCATCACATTCTGGCGTCGATCGTGCCGCCGACGGCCCTCTTCAATCCGCGCGCCGATAACGCAATCACGCATATCACCTCGTACGTGCCGGGGAGCATTCCGCATCTCTACTCACCGGGCGTAGCGATCTTCGTCCCGGCCCGCTCTCGGATCGTGATCAACGTCCACTACACGCCCAACGGCAGCGAGCAGGAGGACCAGACCGCGCTCGGCGTAGTGTTTGCCGATCCGGCCACGGTTCGCAAAAAGGCGAATTGGGACATCGCCGAAAACCGCCGCTTCAAAATCGTGCCTCAGGCGCGCGATCAAGAGTTCACGGCCACGTACGAATTTCGCAGCGATCAATTGCTGCTCTCGATGTCGCCCCACATGCACCTGCGTGGCCAGTCGTTCCGGTACGAAGCGCATTACGCCGACGGTTCGCGCGAGATTTTGCTCGATGTTCCCCGCTACGACTTCAACTGGCAATTGCGATACGATCTGGTTGAGCCGAAGCGGATGCCGGCCGGCGCGCGGCTGGTGTGCTATGGCCGGTTTGACAACTCGGAAGAAAACGTGGCCAACCCCGATCCCTCGGCCCAAGTGACGTTCGGTTGGGAGACCTACGAAGAAATGATGACCGGCTTCTTTACCAGCGTAGGCGTGGAAGACGACGTCGACCCGACCGCGGCGAAGAAATCGCGCTAAGCGTGCCGCGTAAACAATCCCTGCAGCAGATGACGCAACTCCATGACGTTGGTCTATAAACCGGCCGTGGCCATCGCCGCGATCTCGGCCGCTGATAAAAAAATGGCGCGGCTGATCCGGCGCGTCGGCGATTTTACGCTCGAACCGAGCAAACTGGACGACCCGTTTCGATCGCTGCTGCGGGCGATTGTCTACCAGCAGCTATCGGGCAAGGCCGCGGCCACCATTCATGGCCGCGTGGTCGAGGCGTTCGGAGTGCGCGGCAAGCTGGCGCCGGCAAAGCTGATCGAAGCGCCTGACGAAGGGCTCCGATCGGCCGGGCTGTCTCGCGCCAAAGTGGCGGCGGTCAAAGACCTGGCGGCCAAAACGCTCGACGGGACGGTCCCCACGCTCGCCCGTTTGCGAAAGATGGAAGACCAGGAAATCGTCGAGCGGCTGACCAGCGTCCGCGGCATCGGCGTCTGGAGCGTCGAGATGCTGTTGATGTTCAAGTTGGGCCGGCCCGATGTGTTGCCGATTTCGGACCTGGGAGTCCGCAAAGGTTTTATGCTCACCTATGGGCATGAAGAACTGCCGAAGCCGACAGAGATTCTCAAGCACGGCGAATGTTGGCGGCCATACCGCTCGGTGGCCAGTTGGTATCTGTGGCGCGCCGTCGAGTTGGAACGCCGCGCGGATCTCAAGAAGTAGCCGCCGTGAAGATTCTTCCGGTTATCGATCTGATGAAAGGCCTGGTGGTGCGCGGCGTCGCCGGCCGCCGCAGCGAGTATCGCCCGATCGAAAGCCGCCTCTGCGACTCGGCCGAGCCGGCTGACGTGGCGCGGGCGCTGGTGAGCCATTTTTCTTTCGACGCGATTTACGTGGCCGATCTCGACGCGATCGCCGGGGCCGAACCTGCCTGGGAACTATACGAAGCGATCGCAGCCAGCGGCTCGCGGCTGCTGGTTGACGCAGGACTGCGTGATCTTGCCCGCGCGCGAGAACTCGCGGCGTTTCGAGTCTCAGGAAAGCCATTGTCCGGCGTGATCGCGGGACTCGAAAGTGTCGATTCGCCGTGGCTTCTGGCGGAAATGATCTCGATGGTCGGCGCGGATCGGTTGATTTTCAGCCTCGACCTGCGCGCGGGGACGCCACTGACGGCCGCCGCGGCATGGCAAGGAATGACGGCGGATCAGATTGCAGAGACTGCATATCAGTGCGGCGCGCGGCGGATGATCCTGCTCGACCTGGCGGACGTCGGCGTGGGACAAGGCGTCGGCACGATCGAATTGTGCCAGCGGTTGCGAGCCACGGCGCCCTTTCGAGCGGACGCCGGCGCGGAGAGAGTTCAACTGATCGCCGGAGGAGGAGTGCGCGGACGGCCCGATCTCGATCGCCTGTCCGCAGCCGGCTGCGACGCCGCGTTGGTGGCGTCAGCGCTACATGATGGCCGGCTATCGCCTGCTGACGTCCGCGCGATCCAAGGCGCAGCTTCAGAATGATTCAGGCGCCACTCGCAAGTCTTCAAAGTCATCAATGTACCAAGCGCGAGGACCGAATAACTCCGCTTGGCAGAGATCATCAAACCCGTCGGCGGGTGGTCCTATTTCGGAGCGCAATGCCGCTGCGATCTGCTGAAGATTGGCGCCATTATGCGGCATCAACTCGTGCGTGTAGATCGCTCGGGGCGATTGCAACAAATCGGCCACCAGCCGCCAGACACGTCGGAGCTGGGTGCGCACCTCCGCGTCACACGCGAATCCGCTAAAACGACACATATGGTAGACTTCAACCAGGTGAGGTTG
>DASXPZ010000060.1:0-2033 GCA_036493275.1 Pirellulales bacterium | reverse complement strand
TCGCCAAGCCAATCGAGATAGGTCTTGGCGTAGCGTTCCGGGAAGAATTTCACCCGGCCGTCCTTCACCGCGTCCATCGCGGCTTGGCCAAGCCGGTCCATCTTCACGAACCACTGATCCGACAGGTACGGCTCGATTGGCGACTTGCTACGGTCGCTGTATTTCAGCGGAATCACGCGGTCTTCCTTGCCTTCGAAGAAGCCGAGTTCCTCCATCGCCTTGACCACGGCGTCGCGAGCCTTGTAGCGATCCAGCCCCGCGAACTTGCCGCCCTCGGCGTTGATGGTGCCGTCCGGGTTCAGGATGTTGATGATGCCGATTTCCGGGTGGCGCTGGTAACAGGCGTAGTCGTTGGCGTCGTGGGCGGGGGTGACTTTCACGCAGCCGGTGCCGAGCGTCGGGTCGGCGAGGATGCCGTCGGCAATGATGGGAATCTCGCGGCCGGTGAGCGGCTGCAGTGCCTTTTTGCCGATGAGGTGCTTGTAGCGCTCGTCGGAGGGATGCACGCAGAGCGCGGTGTCGCCGAGCATGGTTTCCGGGCGCGTGGTGGAGAACGCAATAACGGGCGCTGGCGAGCCGGCGACGTCAGTCGCCGGAGTTGCGATAACGGGGTACTTGAACGTCCAGAAGCCGCCCTTGGTGTCCTCGGTGTAAGTTTCGTCGTCGGCCACGGACGTTTGCAGTTGCGTGTCCCAGTTCACGAGGCGTTTGCCGCGATAAATGTAGCCGTCCCTGAACATGCGGAAGAAGGTTTCGCGCACCGCCTTCGCGCACTGCTCGTCGAGCGTGAAGCGAGTTCGTTGCCAGTCGCACGACGCGCCAATTTCGCGAAGCTGCCCGAGGATGCGGGCCTCATACTTGTCCTTCCATTGCCAGATGCGTTCGACGAGCTTCTCCCGGCCGAGGTCGTGGCGAGTCTGCTTTTCCTGGGCGAAGATCAATCGCTCGACCACGGATTGCGTGGCGATGCCGGCGTGGTCGGTGCCGGGCATCCACAGGGCGTTGTAGCCTTGCATGCGCCGCCAGCGGATGAGCACGTCTTGCAGCGTGTTGTTGAGGGCGTGCCCCATGTGCAACGCGCCGGTCACATTCGGCGGCGGAATCACGATCGTGAACGGCTTGCGCTTCGGGTCGGGCTCGGAATGGAAGTAGCCGCGCCGTTCCCAGAACGCCAGCCACTTGGCCTGCGCTTCCTTGGGGTCGTACGTCTTCGGCAGTTCGGTCGGCATACGTGGTCCGCGATTGTCAAAAGGGTGTCACTGGCCGCGGAGGCGGCGGAGTTGGATTTCGAGTTCCTTCAACTTCAATTCGGCGGCATCGGCGCGGTTCTTTTCGCTTTCCGCTCGGGCCTTTTCGGCCTCAGCTCGGGCCGTCTCGGCCTCGGCGGCTTGAGCAATCTCAGTGTAATTGCCAATCGCCTTGCCATCCGCTTCCTGGCAGACAACATGCTCTCCTTGCACGACCAACCACAAATTGACCTCGGGAAGCCAGATTCGGTTCGCGTCCGGCAGAATGACTCGTACCGGCCCCTCGGGCGAGGGGGTATACGCCAACAAGTCAATTGTCGCCCCGTTCTCTCCTTCCGCATCGTCCACGATGACGTAGAGTGGAATCCCCGCGCGACAGTAATGGAATACCTTCTCGTTGAGGTCCTTTCTGCGTGTGGAAGGCGATGTCACTTCAACGACGAAGATGGGGCGTGCTCCTTCATCGCGCACTCGAAAGGTGCCGACGTAGGGGTCGTGGGGAGGGGTATCCAGAAAAACGACCACATCCGGTCCGTGAGGGATCAATCCGGCCGTCTGCCAATCCACTCGGTGGTCGTGCAACACCAGAATATTTTCGCGGCCGCGCAGCGCCCAAAGGAATACCGTCTTGAGGTAACTGCATAGTTCGTTGTGGAATTGATTGTGCACGATGAAGTCATCCTCTTGAGGATGCAAAACGTCCCATTCGGTGAGGGGAACCTGCTCCTGGTATTCGGTGCCGTCCTCACGGGTCCGCGCGACGTAGCGCCAGCCGTAGAACCACGG
>DASXPZ010000059.1:0-2086 GCA_036493275.1 Pirellulales bacterium | reverse complement strand
GCATTGCGCAGCGCCGTTCCCAGGTTGTAGTGTGGGTTCGCTGCGCGCGGGTCGAGCTGCACCGCGCGCCGCAGGCCGGCAATCGCGGCATCGTGATTGCCGAGAACTCCGTAGGCGGCGCCCAAGTGGCTGAAGTAGTCGGGCACGGTTGGGTCGATGGCGATCGCGCGGTTGATCCATTCCACGGCCTCGGCAGCCCGGCTCGATTGCAGGCACAGCGCCCCCAGCAAGTTCAAGGCTGCGGCGTGGTCCGGCGCCTGCGACACGATTTGTCGATAGAGCTGTTCGGCAGCCGGCAGGTTGCCCAAACGGTGCTCGGCAAGAGCGGTCGAGAGTGGATCGATGGTATTGGACGACATTGCACGTCACGCCGCGAGAGAAAGGCAACAGGCAGGCCCAGGAGCAGGGCGAGCTTGCCTCAATCGAATGTAGCATTTTTGCCGCCAGCGGCGGGCGCGGCATTGAATTGCCGAGGAAGGCGCGAAAAACTCGCAGGTAAACTCCGCTCGCGCAGCGGAACGCCGAGACCGCGATCGATCTCGGCGTGTCCCCCTATTCCTATGATGCTGGGTTACCGCAAACTCAAGCGGCGGCGGCGTGGCCGTGAAAACGATGCCGGGCCCGTCGACTCAAATGGCGAATTCATGGTTGCCGAATCTACGCGAGGAGCCCGGCATCGCAAGGACCCACTGGCCGGTATCGTCGTCCGGCCACTCTTCTGTTCGTCAGTCGCCTGCGAAGATATTGCATCCTCGCGAGTAATTTTTTCGAGTGCCGCTTGGACCGTGGGATCCTCTACGTCGGCGGCCGCCCTTTGGGCGATCTCGGTTCGCAGCACGTTGACGTCGCGCGGGGCTTCGATGCCGATGCGAACGGCTTGTCCCTTGATAGCCAAGACGGTGATCGTGACGTGAGGACCGATTTGAATTTGCTGCTTGGCCTTCCGTGTGAGTACTAGCATGGGAACACTCCTTTGTCTCGCAAGATGGGATGCTATCAGAAGGGAACTGTCGTCGGCTATGTAAAGCAGAGCGCGTGCCAAACCGCACTGGATTTGACACGGCGTCGACATCCTTATAGGGCGATTGAGGTTTCGTAGACGCACGAGCCCGGTCGAAACGCCTAGTGTACAGATTTACAAAGCTAAAGTTACAAGCGCGTAAAAACGTGTTCGCGAAAGATCACCATGTTGCGCAACTTCGTTCGTGAAACACTGGGCGAACCAGCGGCAACTCTGACGCATGCTCGTGCGCTTTTTCACGAAGCGTTGACAATCGGGCCACCAAGAAGTTCGCGGCACAATTGAGCAGGCGGTTGAACGACCGCCCGGTAGAACGCGCGAGAACGCCAACTGAGCGGCTAGGAGTTGTTCCCGCGGCGCGAGAGCTCGTCACGCAGCTTGGCGGCGAGCTCGTACTGCTCCGAGGCAACCGCCTCGGCGAGCTGCTCAGACAAGCTCGGCTTCAAGTCGTACTGCGAGCGCAGAGTGTCTCGCAGCTCGATCAGCCGCTGCACAAGCTCGTCCTCTTCAAACTGCTCTTCGGCGTCGTATTGAATGAAGAGGTCGCGGAAGCTCTGTAGTCCGTGGTTGAGCTCGACGAGCGCCTCTTCCGGCCCTATCTCTTCCAGGGTGGCCAGCGACACGGCCTGCGTGCGGTGGAACAACACGAACGGCCGATATTGCTCGTGAGAAAGAGTCCACTCTTCGTCGGGCGAATGGTCGCGCACGAAGTCCATGAACGCCAGCGTGTGGTCGGCATCGTTTGCCGCGCGACGAAACTCGCGCAACGCTAACCAGCACACGCGACGATGATAGAACTGCATGAACTCGCGGTCGGCTTCGGCACATTGCTCGCTGGTGAGCTCGAAGGCATCCCGCGATTTGGCCGCGATCCGCTGCAGATAATCGAAGTACGTCTTCGATCCGCTGGGGCGAGTGCCATCTGGCCGGCCATCGGTCTCAAGCTGCAGCAGGCCCATTTCGACCCGCATTTGCACGACCTCGCGGCCGTCAGCCGCCCGCACGAGCCGAGCGCTGATTTCGCCCGGCTGGTAAGGCCACTCTTGCAAGACTCGGTCGATGTCG
>DASXPZ010000058.1:0-12931 GCA_036493275.1 Pirellulales bacterium | reverse complement strand
GAGATTGCTAAGCTGAGCGCGTCAACCACCTGGGATTGCTTGCTGGACCAGGGATAAGAGAGACGGCGCGAAGAGAGCTGTTCCAAGATCTGCTCCTCGATGGGCAGCAGAATGACTTGCTTGTGCCGTGACCATCGACGCGATTCTGAGTATCGATGCACGATTTGACCGAAGATCGGAATCGAGCGCCATTTCCCGCTCGGACGATCTTCTCTTGTAAATGACGGAGGTGGCCAGGGCTCGGGCCATTGCAATGGATTCCGCTCGACTGCCGGGCCATTCGAACGGAGATCCGGATGGCGCCTCAAAGGTGGCCAGCCGGGCGATTGCCTCAAGCTGTCATCATTCGTCACGACGTAATTTCTCCCGGCGCCGCTTCTGCGCTTTGATCGCGCATGCGGCGCTTCACTCCTCCGCCGGGCGCCTTCCCGGTTGCGTGCCGATGTCATAATGCAGCTCGCGCAAGAACGCCAGCAGATCGGCCATCTGTTGAGATGGAATCGACTTCTCAATTCCTTCGGGCATCAGCGACTTGGCGCTGCTTACCAGCTCTTCGATGTCCTGCTTGAGAATGGTCTCTTCGACTCCTTTGTCGCGGCGGAGCGTGATGCTGGTGGCCGTGTCGGCGGCGATCAGGCCGGTGAAGACGCGGCCCGACGTGTCGACGACCGTGTATTGCAGAAAGGCGGGCTGCACTTCGCGGTTCGGGTCGACAATGTGCAATAGCAACTCTTCGGGCGTGCGGTGCTTGGTTAGCGCCAGGTTAGGGCCGACGGCTTGTCCTTTGGCGCCGATCTGGTGGCAGGCCATGCACTCGCGCTCGTAGATTTTCTCGCCCGCGTGGGAATCTCCGGTGAGTTGGAGCGCCGGCTTGTAGCTTTCATAAACCTCGGCCCTGGGGCTGACGTCGGTCTCGAAGAGTTTTTCGGCGCGGCGGCGAAGGTCTGGATCTCGATGGGCCAGCAGCATGCCGCGGTGAACCCGTCCGACGTGGCCAACCGCTACCTTGTCTTGTTCAATTGCCGCGATGAACTGCTCGAGCCAGGCGGGGCGCGCGAACAGAGCTTGCAGCACCGCGTCGCGCACGCCCGGCGTGTATTGCCGCCACGGCGCGACGAGCGTTTTGGCGACCTCGGGCGAGTCGAACGTGGCGAGCGTCTGCACCGCCGCGCACTGGGCCGCTTCAGTTTCGTGTGGTGTTAGCAAGGCCGCGAGCGCTTGCGAGACGTTTTGATATTCGCCGCAGGCCAGAATTTGGATGGCCTGCGTTCGCTCGGCCGGCGAAGCCTCTCGGTCGGCGGCCGTTTGCAGGGCGCGCTGCACCGCGCCATTGATCACGGCGCTCCCCTGCTCCGAAAGCGCGGGACGAATTTGCGATACGCTGCTCTCGGCGCCGCGCAGCCCTTCGGAAAGGCCGAGCAGGATCGGCCGCAGCACGGCGTCATCGAGCGGCTGCGGATTGCCCGCGGCGAGCATTTCGACCAGCGGCGCCGGCTGGCCATGCTCCTTGTCGCGACCGACCAGAAACGCCGCTTGTCGCAGCATCTGGGTCATCTCGGCGCCGGTTTGCCCCGTGCGCGCTTCGCGCAAATCAATGAGCGCGGAGAGCAATTCGTTTGGAAAGCGCGCGGCCGACGTGAGGATGGCCGTGCGGGTCCAGATGTTGTTACCATCGAGCCAGGCGATCTTGGCGAGTCCCTTTGCGGCGCGGGCATTGTTCACCGGATCGCGCGGCAGTTCCCCTAGGCTGAACGCCACCTGAAAGCGGACCTTGGCGTCGGCGTCTTCGGCCAAGGCGAAGATCGCGTCAACGAGCGGCGCGGCGTCGTCCGAGAATTCGGTCGACTTCTTCAGCGCCGGCTCGGAGAGCAGCACTGCGTGGCGGCGCACGCCTGGGTGAGCGTCGCGCAAGCCTTGCAACAAGTCGTCGCTGGCCAGCGCTCGCAATTGAGATAACGTGTAGAGTGCGTGCAACCGCGCCAGCGGATTCTGTTCGTCGGTTAGTAGTTTGCGCAGCAGTTCGATGGCGTCGGGATCGTTTCGTTCGACCAGCAGCCGCTGGGCTGTGTCGCGCCACCAGCCTCCGGCGTGGGCGAGCGTCGCGACCAATTCCGATGTGGAGGCTTTCGAGAGTCGCGGCGAGGCCGGCAAACGAAAACCATCCGGCGCGATCCGGTAGATCCGCCCTCGGTCGCGCCCGAGTGTCAGATCGATCTTCCCCACCACGTCCCAGGGCACGTGGACTGATTCGATCACGGCCCGTCCCATGTCGGTCACGTAGATGGCGCCGTCGGGCGCGTTGATGGCGTTGACGGGGCGAAACCAATTGTCGCGCGAACGGACAAACTCGGTCTGCTCATCGGCGCGAATCGAGCGAAACGATACGCCGTTGGGCTCCAGCCGGCGACGATGGATCAGATTGCTCTGCCCATCGCCGACGATCAGGCTGCCGCGAAATTCGCTCGGATAGGCGTCTCCGCGATAGATCATCACGCCCGCCACGCCATCCAGAACGTTGTGGCTGAGACCTGAAGAATTCGGCGAACGCTCACCAAGCGCCAGCCGCCGGGTCGACCGCACCACGCGCCAACCTTCCAGCGGACTGATCCGAAAGCTGGGCGTGACGCCAGGCGCCAGATCGTCCACCGCTTCAGGGACAGCCAACAGCGGCGCGCGAGCTAAGTAGCGATATGGCAGCATGACCACGATCGACGGGTCCGATTCGTCGCACAAGAAGCGATCGCCCCAATCGTCGAAGGCGTTGCCGAATTGTCCGCCGCCGGTCACCAGCTCCAACTTGCCGCTAGCCGGATCGAAACAGAAATCGCGTCCGCCGAGCGTGACGGGCTCGGCTTGCGAATCGTCCATCGATTCGATCCGGCCGCCGTTCTTCGACGCACTGGCGTAAATTCGCCCATCGAGTCCCCACGCTAGGTTGTTCACAGAACCTTGTTCGTTCTGCACGCCGAATCCGCGGAAGACGACGCGTCGCTCGTCAGCGCGGCCATCGCCATCGGTGTCTTTCAGATAATAGATGTTGGGCGCCGCGACGACGAAGACCCCTTGCTTCCACGGAACGACGCCCGTCGGCCAGAGAAGCTCGTCGGCAAAGATGTGACTCGTTTCGAAGCGACCGTCGCCATCTTTGTCTTCGAGCAGGCGGACGCGGCCCAGCGGTTTCTCGCCATCGGCCGGCCGAAAGGGATAATCGCGCATTTCGGCGACGTAGAGCCGGCCATCTTCGTCGAAAGCGGCGGCCACCGGACTGGCGACGTCGGGCTCGCTGGCCACCAGTTCGACGTGAAAGCCAGGAATGGTTTCAAACGTCGCTAGCGCCTCGGCGGGCGATCTCGCCTCGGTCGGCTTGAGCAATTCGTCGAGCGGCAGTTGCGGCAGCAGCCGCTTCGGCGCGGCTGGGTCTGCGGTGTCCACCGAGGGCGTTGGGCCTGGGGCATCGCGGCGGCCGATCGCGGTCGTTTCTCTGAGCGCCGCGCAAGCGACGATCGCCGCCAACAGCAACCCGACAGCGGACCACCAGGTTGGTTTGCTCATCGATAGGACTCGCGCCGAAAGCCCAGGGATTCGTTCAATCCGAAGAGTATAATTCGGCCAAGCGCCGGTCGATAGACGTGCGGGGCCCTTCGGCGAACGGCCTTCATCGAGGCCGGCCGTGGTTTGCGTTCGCTGCGCACAAGCTTTAGAGTCGAGGATTGCTCGCCGATGAGCGCAAAGGTTCGCACGTCCCTGGCCCAGGTTCGCGCATGATCGACATTCGTCATCTTCGCAAACAGTACGACAAAATCGTCGCGCTTGAGAACCTGTCGCTCTTCATCCCCGCGGGCGAAGTCTACGGATTGATCGGACCCAACGGCGCCGGCAAGACTTCGCTGATCCGCATACTGGCCACGTTACTTGAGCCAACTTACGGCGAGGTGCGAATCGACGGCATCGACGCGCTGGAATCGCCGCTCGAGGTCCATCCGCTGATCGGCTACATGTCGGATTTCTTCAGCTTGTACGAGGACATGCTGGTCTGGGAATATCTCGATCACTTCGCGGCCTGTTACCGGATCGAACGGCGCAAGCGCCAACCTCTGATCGACGACGTGTTGGAGCTGGTCAGCCTCGAAGTTCGCCGCGACGAGAAGATCAAGACGCTCTCGCGCGGAATGCGGCAGCGCCTCTGTTTTGCCAAAACCCTGCTGCATCAGCCGAAGGTGCTATTGCTCGACGAGCCGGCTTCGGGGCTCGACCCGGCAGGACGCATCGAGTTCCGCGAGATCCTCAAAAAGCTGCACGACATGGGGCGCACCGTGCTGATCTCGAGTCACATCCTGACCGAGATGGCCGACTTCTGCACTTCGGTGGGGATCGTCGAGCAGGGACGTCTGCTGGCCAGCGGCCGCGTCGGCGACATTTTGCAGCAGTTGCAATCGCGTCTGCAATTAGTGATCGAAGTCGCCGCGGAACAGCCGCGATTGCTGGAACTGTTGGCCGCGGAACCGGCCGCGGAAGACGTCCGCGCCACGAACGGACAGGTGACGTGCGGCTGGACCGCCGGACGCGACGATCTGCCGGAGCTCCATCGGCGAATCGTGCGGGCGGACATCCCGCTCATCTCGCTCACGCTCAAGAGCGACAATCTGGAAGACATCTATATGCGCGTCTCAGGGCATCGCACCAGTTAAGCCAGGCGACGCTTTACGCGCTGTGGGGAAAAGGGCATCTCGATGAAATTCGATTACTGGAATCACCCGCTGGTGGTGAGCGCGTTTCGCGTCCGCTTTCGCGGTCGTGCGCCGGGCGCCGCGGCGATGATTTATTTTCTGGCGCTGCTGAGCCTGGGCGGGATTCTGCAGTACAACCTGGCCAACGAGCCGCAGGTTTCGTGGGTGCTGATCTATTTCGTGGTGCTGATCTCGATCGAATGCGCCGTGGCGGCGCTATTTGCCGCTTCGGCGACGTTTCAATCGATGCACAACGAAGTCGTGAATCGGACGCTTGACTATCAGCGCACGGCGGCGATCGGCCCACACGAAATCCTACTCGGGAAACTCCTCGGCGAGCCTGCGCAAGGGTACATGCTGGCCTTGGCGGGCCTGCCGCTGTTGGTCTGGTGCTTGGCGATGGGGGTGACGACGCCCGGCGTCTTTGCGCTCCTGCTGATCAACCTGGTGACAACGACGTTTATGTTCGGAGCGTTCGGATTGGCGCACCCTTTGGATACGTCGGTTGAGCGCAGCAAGGCGAGCGGGCGCAGCGTTCGCGCCGTGGGAATTCTCGTTGGTCTGGTCATAGGACTGCAAATGCTGGTGGCGACCAACACGCTGGTTCAGTCTCCACTAGGACAGGCCGCGCTCGGCCTACTGACTCCCGCGCTCGCCATCTACGGCGTGGCGATTGGAGATCCAATGAGCTTTTGTTTGAACCTGTTTGGAGTCGAGATTCCTTATCTCTTTGTCACGCCCATTGCGCAAGTAGCGGTGGCGCTGATGGTGATTCATTCGATCGCCCGCCGGCTGGTCAGTCCGTTGAACACCGCGCTCTCGAAGCCGACCGCCTACTGCGTGCTGCTGGTGATCGACGTTTTGACGGCCGGCTTATTGGGGAGCTCGATCATCGTAAACGCCGACCGAGTGGTGGCCGGGTTTTGTTTGATCCATTTGTTGTCGTCCCTGTTTTTGACGATGGCGATCACGCCGGGACGAGAGACGCTCAAGACCTGGATCTGGCGGTTCCGCGGTCGTCTGCCTTATTGGAAAGACATGCTGTGGGGCCCGCGCAGCGGCAATTTGGGGGCGCTGGTTGTGTTCAGCGTGATTGGCGCCGCGATCACGCCGCTGGTGGCGCTCGCCGTCGATGGCCGGTCGATGACGCCGATCTCTCAATCCGATCTGATGCAAAGCACGATCCGCATGCTGGTCGCAACCACGGTCGTGCTGTTGGCGCTCGGGTCGCTCTTTCAATGGCTATTGAGCATTGGTCAGGCGGGCGGAGTCATGTTTATCGGTATGGTGGCGATGTTTTCGGTTGTGCCCCATCTGGCCGGCGCGTATCTCGACAGCGAATTACTAGTGGCCGCCAGTCCAAGTGGGCAATTTGCCAGTTGGCTGTTTCAGGTTCCACCGACGCTGCGGGTCGAACCTTTGCTGGTGGTGTACGGCGCGATGTTTGTGATCACGCAGCGATTGAACGCGCGGCGAATATCGCTGGGGATTGCGGCAGTCAAGCGCAAGATCGAAATCATGCTCGCCGAGCCAGAGAAAGTGTCCGCCCCGCCGTCGTCAGAAGGAACGGCTTGAACCTGTTTTTCTTGTAACGAACAAAGCGAATGCCGCCGCTGCATATCCCGCGAGCCCGCAACCTCAACTTCCGGTCGTCGGCCGCTATTCCGTTCGAAAATACAATCGACGTAACCGGCGCAGTCGGCGCCCGTTGCTGAAAATGGCATCGTCGCGGGCGCGCTTCCGTTTGACCATTTCTCCCTTGTCGCTTAACAATGGGGTATTATGACGCTTCAACCAGCAGCCGCCGTTGCGACACCGCTCCCCTCCGATGGGCGGCCTGATTTCTTGGTTCGTCTAGGGCTGATGTTTCCCTGCTCCGAAGCGGATGTGAAACAGGCCTATCTGGCCAAGGCCAAGGTGATGCATCCCGACGCTGGCGGAGAGCAGACGCAGTTCGTTGAATTGCAGACAGACTTCGACCGGGCCGTGCAATATTGCAAGTTCCACTCCGGTCGTTCGCGCTGGCTGTCCGAAAGCGTGGAGCGCTACGTCGAGCAGCAGCAGGTCACCGTCGAGATTGAAGAACGAGGCGGAAGGGTCACCGTCGAACATCTCGATTGGCTGAAGCGCGAGATCGGCGAGGACTTCGCCCAGGTGCTCGACACGATTGCCGGCGTGCGTTTTTCGGGCGCCAAGGCGGGGGACGCCGATGTCGATTTTCTAGTCGCCCGCAAGCATCTGCTGTCGACGATGCACTGGCTCGATCTGTCGCACTCGAAAGTGACCAACGCAGGCATTCTCAAGCTAGCCGCGTTCCCCAAACTGCGCAAGATCGATCTGCGGGGGACCTCGATCGGCAACGCGGCCTTGCGAGTCTTGGATTCGCTGCCAAAGCTCGAATGGCTAGGCATCTCGGAGACCGGCGTCACCTGGTTCCGCCGGATGCGCTTGCGGCGCAGATTGCCCGGTCTACAAATCGGCTAAACCTAAGCCGATTGCATCGATTCATTCGATAGTCGACAGACTGTTCAACCAGTCGATAGGATGAATCGCAATCGTCTGCGATTCAGCGCAGAACGATTCCCTGATCGCGAGCCTGCGAAATCAGGCCGCGTCTTCCAGCTTGCTGAGCATCTCGATTGCCAATCGGGCGTTACCGATGCCGCCGATCTGCTCGATGAAATCCTGCACCGCCAGAAGATCATCAACGCCGAGATCGACGTCGGTCGAAGCAATCGCGGCTTCGATTTCTTCGGCCGTCAGGTCCTGAATGCGCATAAAACGGCTCATGACTGGGTCCTTCCTTGGCTCCAGGGCGTGGCGGGGGCAAACGTGCGGGGCTCTCGTCGGGCCAGATCGAAAGCGGGAGGCGTGAACGGACGCGATCAATCGCAACTGCGATCCGCGGCAACCTACAGGGGAGGAATCGGACCGGCAGGGGGCCGGAATTGAGCCATTCGCCCCAGGAGCGCGAGGCTCTGACGGTTGGGCAATCCACTCCAGCAAATCGGTCGAAAAATGTCTCCAACTAGCCTGCTGCTAAAGCGTTGCTGCGCTCGCTGGCGCCGGCGCTACCGCGCGATTCTCCTTGTGTGAGAATCACCCAGCCAAGCGCATAGGGCGGTTAGCGCGAGAGTACCGGAATCAACGCCGGGTCGAAGGCAATCGATCCCGTCTGGATCGTCCACGTGGCCGGCAAGAGCTGCTCGCGAGACGCGGGAGGCGCGTAGCGCTCGATGATCTCGGCCAGCACATTAGCCAGGGCATATGGCCCCTGCGGCTCTCCCGCCGGCGCCCCGCAACGGAAGCCGGTCTCGTCGTCGATCGTCGTCCAGGTCAAAGAAACAGGCGCCATGGCTGTCTCCCAAGAATCGATTCGGTTGATTCAGCATCGCATTTCCAGGTCCGCTCGGATTGATTGTAGCAATTAGTGTACAAATGTCAATCATTCAGAATACTTGCAACTTAAATCATTGAATTGAATTGGGTTACGACGAACTTGGATCGCATGGGACAGCTCGAAGTTGGACAGAACCTCGCCGAGGACCTTTCGGCTGACGCGATGACTCTTGCCTGGGGGACGCTTGTCGGATGGGCAAAGGGCGCCGTGCGCGAGCTTTGCTCCACAGCATGCGCCAGCAGTCGCCGATGCAAGTCAGGCGAGATCGTTTTAGGCGCCTTATCCTAAAACCGGATTTCATCCGTCCATAACAACCTCGTGTTGCCTGCAACCGACGGTTTTTGGATGGCTTTTTAATTGACCTCTGGAGACGCGCACGGATGGAAGTCGCAGTTCAGCCTGATCCAATCCATTGTCTGGTCGCCCAATTGATGGGCGAGCTCGGCGGCGAGACCCCCGAACCCACCGAAATGACCAAGAGCGTGCTGGTGCGCGAAGGTCATTACTGCGGGCGGGCGTTCACGTTCCGCGACCTGCGCGCGGTGTGGTTTGCCGAGGCCAACGAAATCAAGATCTACCGCGAACGAGGGCCGCTGCTCCGCGCCGTCCGATTGGATGGCCGCAGCGAGATGTGCCGCGCAGCGTAGCAGTCTGTTGAACGTGGCCTTCGTGGCCTTATCCGATCTCCCACGGCTCGCAATCTATCGACCTGCGTCGCTATTTTGCTCTTCCATCGATTGGGAGCTTGCGGCCTGGAGAGGAACTCAACAGGCGGCCGAAGCGCGCGGCAAGCGAGCCGCTGGCCAGCCCACTCGGCCAGTGTTAAAGTTCGCGAGTTTCGTCTTCGCTCCTGACCGCGGCCGGCTGCGTCCCTGTTTGCGCTCGGCGCGATTCAGACGACTGGCAGCGCGAATGGGATCGGGCGACGTCCGCCAGCGTGACTCGACGCTGGTTTAGCGGCGGATAACGTCGTCATCGGCGCCCCCAGCCAGGATCTTCTTGCCCGCGGGGGGCTCGATCCTCAGTTCGGTCCCCTCCGGAGCTGGCTGTTCTACCGATTCGGACGGCGGCATGGTTTCCTTCGGCTTAGGATTGCGCCGCGCCCAGGCGAATGGCTTCGGTGGATTGATCGCCTTTTCCCCCTTCAGAACGTCGACCGTGCGGATCTGCTGTTGTTCGTCGTAATAGACGGTCAACTGCACGTCGGTTCCGTCGATTATCGTCTCGGTCGGAATCCCGACTACTTCCCACAGGCCCCAGGTCGCCACGTCGGCTGCGCCATGCGCCAGCGCGCGGGTTGCCTTGACTCCTTTCGTGTAGCCCTGTTTGAACGAATAGATGTCGATCGGCGTCTCGCTTTTCGGATCAGTCCAGATCGGCGCGCCGAGCTCGGCAATGACGTGCGTCCTCGGCGTCCCCTGGCTCAATACGTTTAGATTGCGCTTCGGCGGTTGCTGCGACGCCTTCATCGCAGCGCAACCGCTCATGCCGAGCAGCGCGACGGCGCACGACCAACGAAGAAACAGCGATGACGATTGCGCGATGAACACAGCCGAAATGTCGCGACGAGCGCGGCCCAATAGGAGGAAGACGTGGCGAACTTGGGGCCGCGGATCATAGGGGCGGGGCCGTGCTACGGTCAACCGCGACCCGGCTGCTAGCGACGCCGCCGCATGGCCAGCTTGCCGTCCTTACCGAAAAAGCCGCCAACTGAGGGGACGACTTACGCATTATTTATGATCGAAGACGCGGCAAAGATAAACCGGGCGACCAAGGCGCCGGCAGGGCGGGGAGGGCATGGAGTCGTTCGGAATGAGCTCAGTGATCGGAACCTACGACTCCGAATCTCGCTCTATCCGATCGCCATGCGGGAACGCTCGCGCCTAACGACGGTGTCGTTAAATGTTGGCCCATCGCGAGTGAATTCGATTCAAGGCGTGCGTTGAAGAAACACGCGACCCTTTGCATATGGGGCAGCCCTGAAATCGATTTTCGCGGCCCTCCCGGATCGTTAACTTGCATTTAGCGCCGTTCCAACAGCTCCGCCAGGTGCATGACTTCGATTCTCTTTCCTAGCCGATGCAGGCGGCCGCCGATGTTCATCAGGCAGCCGGCGTCGGTCGAGACGACGGCGTCCGCGTCGGTCGCCAGGATGCACTTCACCTTGTCGTCGACCATTGCCGTCGAGATCTGCGGATAGCGAACAGAGAACGAACCGCCGAAGCCGCAACACTGGTCCTCGCGCACCAGCGGCAGCAGCGTCGCCCCTTCCACGCCGCGGATCAACCGCTCAACTTCACCCGCCAGGCCGAGGCCGCGCAGATGGCAAGCATAATGGTACGTAATCCGCCCCTGATAGCGGGCGCCGACTTGCTCCACACCGAGTTGATTCACTAGCAGATCGGCCAGCTCGAATGTCCGCGACGCCAACTCCGCTCCGCGCTCACTCCACTTGGGATCATCGGCCAGCAGGTGCGCGTATTCGATCTTCATCATCGCCGCGCACGAGCCCGACGGCACGACGATCGTTTGGCCATTATCGAGCGTTTCGATCGTTCGCCTGGCCTGTTCGCGGGCCAGATCGGCAAAGCCGGAATTGAAAAAGGGCTGCCCGCAACAAGTTTGATTCTGCGGAAAATCAATCTCGTGCCCCAGGCGACGCAGCAGCCGCACCGTGGCCTGCCCCACCTCGGGCCGCAAGACGTCGCTCAAGCAGGTAATAAAGAGAGAGATTTTCATGCTTTACGAACGATCCAAACTTGGGCGCGCGAGTGTTACGAACATAGCAAATGGTCGTATGACTTTGGATTCTCCGACGCCCATCTACCGTGAAACGACTTTCACGTTTAACAACCGATCGAGAAAACGCGTCCTATAGTTCTGACTATCGGATAGTCGGCGTTCTTCCCACCAGCCTAGCAGCGAACTGGCGAGCTGCGGCGATGTCTCGTCTGCCAGGCCCCAAGCCACGAGCGCCAGATTGAGCGTCGATTCATCCCATCGCGCCAACTCGACATGCTCTGCCGCCTCAAGCGCCGCCGGAACCATCGCCAGACGGGCAAATCTCTCGAAGGCGATATCCGACAGATCCACTGCCGAGCGAGACGCCTTCAAACCTAACTGCGCGATCAACCAGCCCAGCCGCACCACCTCGGGCAGCGCCGCATGGGGATTCGCCAGCACGGCTTCGATTCGGACCAGATTGTAAGTCGGACTCGCCGCGCCGCCGCCTCCTAGCGCCGGATAGACGACCGCCACATCGGCCTGTTTCACCAGCAAGCCGGGATCGGTCATCCGGCCAATGGCGGCCAGGAGCCCTGGCCCGCGGGCTTCCCACTGTTCGACCAACGGCGCCATGCGGACGCGAAGCTGATTCGCCAGGTCGGGATGAATCCGCTCTTGCGTTCTAAAGAGAGCCATCAGCGCCGCCGCCAGAGCGTAAGATTCCCCCGGCGCCCTGGGGCGATCGGTCGACCGGGCCAAAGCCAAGTGGGCCAGCCCGACCGGATCGACTTCGTCCACCTGGCAGGCCAGGGGAATAGCGTGTTCGAAGAACGCGCCAGGCGCCGCCCCTTGCTCTCCCAACTCGAGCACGAGCCGCTCGACCGGTTCAGCCAGCGTTTCGGTCAGTCGCTGATCGACGATTTTTCGCCCATCGGCCAGCGCCGCCGCCGCGTGCAGAGCGCTCGCCTCGCCGCTGGCAATCCATCGGAGTTGGGTCACTGGGGGCGCTCTCCAGAGCGAAGTCGGGTTGCTATCGCCGGGCGTCGGATTGCGCGTTCTGAAGGTAGCCTGGCGGCATTGCCAGGAAAACAGCCTCGACGCTGCCGGAAAGTCGTATAAGATACCATATTCGTTTCGACTTCTTTGCCGGAGACCCAACCCTGATGCTCGACCAGCAAGTCAAGCCTTGGACCGTGTCCGACGCCGCCGAACTCTACGAGGTGGCGCGGTGGGGAGCGGGTTACTTTTCGGTCGATCCCTCGGGTAATTTGCTCGCCCATCCAACCAAGGATCCACAGCGCTCGATCGACCTCAAAGAGCTGATCGATTCGCTGCAACTCCGCGGCATCGACCTGCCGATCCTGGTCCGCTTTGCCGACGTGCTCAAGCATCGGCTGGGCGAAATCCACGCCGCCTTTCAACAGGCGATGCGCGATCATCAGTTCAAGGGGGACTACTGCTGCGTTTACCCGATCAAGGTCAACCAGCAGCGGCAAGTCGTCGAAGAGGTCTTGAACTTCGGCAAGCCCTTCAAGTTCGGTCTCGAAGCGGGCTCGAAGCCGGAACTGTTGGCCGTGGTGGCGCTGGCCTCGAACGACACGCCGATCATCTGCAACGGTTTCAAAGACGCCGAGTTCATCGAGATGGCGATGCTGGCCCAAAAGATCGGCCGGCAGATCATCCCCGTCGTCGAAAAATACACGGAGCTAGGGCTGATCCTCGAGTACGCCAAAAAAGTCGGCGTCCGGCCGCGGATCGGCATGCGCGTCAAGCTGGCGGCCAAGGCCGGCGGCCGCTGGCAAGGCTCCGGCGGATTCCGTTCGAAGTTCGGACTGACCGTTACCGAGATTCTGCGGGCGCTCGAAGAGCTCAAGCAACACGACATGCAGGATTGCTTCCAACTCCTCCACTTCCACCTCGGCAGCCAGATCCCCAACATTCGCCACATCAAGGGCGCGCTGAACGAGGCGGCCCGCGTCTACTCGGAGCTGTACAGCCGTGGCGCCGGGTTGAAGTATCTCGACGTTGGCGGCGGATTGGGAGTCGATTACGACGGCTCGCAGACCAACTTCGAATCGAG
>DASXPZ010000057.1:0-9517 GCA_036493275.1 Pirellulales bacterium | reverse complement strand
GAGTCGAAACGGGTCGACCGCTTTACGCAGTTTGCCCTGGTCGCTGGCATTGACGCTGTAAACGACGCCGGTCTCGATTTCACCACGGAAGACCGGTTTCGTTGCGGCGTGATCCTCGGCTCGGGCATCGGCGGGCTCCATGAGATCGAGACGCAGCATTCGCGCCTCATCGAAAAAGGACCCGACAAGGTTTCGGCCTTTACCATCCCCAAGCTGATGGTGAACGCCGCTTGCGGGCACGTTTCGATTCAGTATGGCTTGCGCGGTCCCAATGCCGCTGTGGCCACTGCCTGCGCTAGCGCCACCAACGCGATTGGCGACGCTTTCAAGGCCATTCAATACAACGACGCCGATATCATGGTCACCGGCGGCACCGAGGCCGCGCTTACGCCAATGGGTATCAGCGGTTTCGCCTCGATGCGGGCCCTGTCCGAAAACAACGACGATCCGCAGCACGCCAGCCGCCCGTTCGATCGCGATCGAGACGGTTTTGTGCTGAGCGAAGGCGCCGGCCTGTTGATCTTGGAAGAGTTGGAGCACGCCAAAGCCCGCGGCGCCAATATCTACGCCGAGGTGCTCGGCTACGGCTCCAGCGCCGACGGCGGCCACATTACCCAGCCCGACGAACACGGCTCCGGCGCCGCCAAAGCGATGCAGCAGGCACTGCGCGACGGGCGGGTGTCGCTCGAAGACGTCACGTACATCAACGCCCACGGCACCAGCACGATGCTCGGCGATCAGGCCGAAACGGTTGCCATGAAGACGGTCTTCGGCGATCACGCCCGCGACTTGAGTATCTCAAGCACTAAGAGCCAACTCGGGCATCTCTTGGGCGCCAGTGGCGGCGTGGAGCTAGTGCTCTGCGTGCTGGCGCTGAACAACAGTCTGATCCCGCCGACGATCAATTATCAATCGCCGGATCCCAAGTGCGACTTGGATTACACGCCGAACACGCCCCGCGAGCGGAAAATCAACGCGGCGATGAGCAACAGCTTCGGCTTTGGCGGGCATAACGCCTCAGTGATCATCGGGCGAGTCCGCAACGGCGCGGCGTAAGGGCGTTGCCGGCGGGCAAAATCGCGCTGCTGGCAAGCCTGTGATGGCGCCTGCTGACTCATCGCGCCGTTCCCTCCGCTCTCCGCCGCCGAGGGTTTGATCGACCTTGCTGGTCCTTCGGCGGCTTCCTATACTCCCCCGCTTAATGCGCGTGGCCAGCGCCGCGCGCTGCGTTGCTTTCGGCATGGAGGCCGTCTCGATGGTTCTCAAAGGATCTGCGCTCTTGCTCTTGCTCGTTGGGTTTGCCGGGCTCGCCTGGGCTCAAGCTCCCGGCGACCCAGGCTCGGATCGTGAGGCGCCGCGATCAAGCGCCGGCGCAAACAAATGGCGCGCCCCAACCGGCGCCCCGCCACGCAGCCTCTCGAACTCGCAAAACGTGCGACGCACTTCGGGCGAAGAGGATGGCATCCCCGCCGGCGCGCCGCTGGGCGCTTCCGGCGCCGCGGGATCTCGGCCGCGCCAGCCGATCGCGCGAGTGACCGAAGGATCGGGCGTGCTCCCCAACGACGCCGGCCAGGTGTGGCGCGAGTACGACATCACGCCCTACGTGGTCCGCGTCACTTCGACCAATCGCCCGGAGCAAGCCATCGTCGATTGGATCTTGCGAGACACCGGTTACGAAGCGTGGCACTCCGAGCCGCTTGGTTTTCTGAGCGTCAATCGTCGCACGCTGCGCGTCTATCACACGCCGCAGATGCAGTCCGCGGTGGCCGACGTCGTCGATCGGTTCGTCAACACCGAGGCCGAAACGAGCGCTTTTTCGCTGCGCGTGATCACGATCGGCCATCCAGACTGGCGCGTGAAGGCCAAGCCAATGCTCAAGCCGCTGGCCGTGCAGACGCAAGGAATTCAAGCCTGGCTGCTGGCGCGCGAAGACGCCGCGCTACTGATGAACGAGCTGCGCAAGCGAACCGACTTCCGCGAACACAGCTCGCCTCATTTGCTCGTGAATAACGGCCAGTCGACCACGGTCGCTTCGACTCGTCCGCGCACTTTCACTCGCGACATCACGCTCCGGCCCGAGGCCTGGCCGGCGTACGAGCCGGAGCTCGGCCAGTTCGACGAAGGATTTTCGCTCGAGCTCAGCCCTCTGTTGTCGCTCGACGGCAATTCGATCGACGCGGTGATCAAATGCAACATTGATCAGCTTGAACGGCTGGTGCCGGTGATGCTCGACGTTCCGACGCGGGTCGCCTCGGGCCAGCGGGCCAAGGTCGAGGTGCCGCAGATCACGCATTGCCGCTTGCACGAGCGCTTCCGCTGGCCGACCGATCACATTTTGCTGGTCGGGCTGGGCGTCGTGGCCACGCCGGTGCCGGCCGACCCCAGCCCCTTGCGGGCCGCCATCCCCTGGACGCCCTCCCCCTCGCGAGCCGACTTGCTCGTGGTGGTGGAAGCGAAGGGAAAACTGACCGAACCAACCGCGCCGGCCCCCAACACCACGACGACGCAGCGCGACATGCAACGCTATCGGGGCCGCTATTAGCGCGGCGCCGCGGCTTTCAGACATCGCAAACTTCCGGTCACGCCGTTTGAAGTCGCGCTGTAACGTTGCACCCGTTCTCGACGCTTTTAGCTGATAGGGATACAATATCGACCGAGGAAGTCTGCCGATCGCTGGGCCTGATCGCAGACCTTTACCCAGCTCTCTTTGAGCACACAACAGAGCGGAGTTGCACGTGCGTCGCGTCGTCATCACTGGGCTTGGCACGATTAGCCCTCTTGGAAGCACGACCGAGGCCCTGTGGCAAGCGCTCTCGTCGGGCCATAGCGGCGTGATCCCCTCGCCGGCGGAGGCCCCCGGCTCGCTGGCTGCCCCCTTTGCCGGCGAAGTGCGCCAGTTTACCGGCCAGATCGACGATTTTGGTCCGCTCGAAGGCGAGCTAAAGAAGGCGATCCGCAAAGGGCTGAAAGTCATGTGCCGCGAGTCGCAGATGGGAGTCGCCGCGGCGCAGCGGGCCATCGCCGACGCGAACCTTGCCGCTGGCGCCTACGATCCGGAGCGGGGGGGCGTCGTGTTCGGCTCGGACTACATGCTCAGCGCGCCGGACGATCTGACTGACGCCATGCAGGCCTGCGCGGCGCCGGCGCACGAGTTCGAATTCTCACGCTGGGCCAAAGAGGGGATGTCCAAGATGTCTCCCCTCTGGCTGTTGAAATATCTCCCCAACATGCCGGCCAGCCATATCGCGATCTACAACGATCTGCGCGGGCCGAATAATTCGCTCACGCTCCGCGAGGCCGCGGCGAACCTGGCCGTCGGCGAGGCGTTCCGCGTCATCCAGCGCGGCCACGCCGACATGATGGTCGCCGGGGCCACCGGCACGCGGATCCACCCGCTCAAAGCGCTCCACTCGGCGCTGCAGGAAGAACTAGCCGACGGGGATCAGCAGCCGGAGAACGCATCGCGTCCGTTCGATCTCAACCGCACCGGCATGGTGATCGGCGAAGGGGCGGGGGCGATCGTGCTCGAAGAATACGAGTCGGCCCACCAGCGCGGCGCGCGGATCTACGGCGAGATCATCGGCGCCGGGTCGTCGTCAGTGGCGGATAAACGTCGCGTCGCCCGCCGTGGTCAGGCAATGGCCAACGCCATGCGTTCGGCTTTGCGAGACAGCGGCCTGGCGGCGAGCGAGATCGGCCATGTCAACGCGCACGGCCTGGGGACGCACAGTTGCGACGCGGAAGAGGCGCAGGCAATCGGCGAGGTGCTGGCCAATCGGAAAAAACCGGCGCCGGTCGTGGCAATCAAGAGTTACTTCGGCAACCTAGGGGCCGGCAGCGGAATCGTCGAACTGGCGGCAAGCGCGCTGGCGCTGCAGAATGGGAAGCTGCCGCGAATCTTGAATTACGAAACGCCCGACCCCGATTGCCCCATCGCCGCGGTCACCGCCGACAACACGCCGGCCGGCGAGAGCTTTCTGAAGTTGAACGTCACGCCGCAAGGCCAAGCGAGTTGCATCGTGGTGCGGGCCTGTGCGTAGCGTGCTCATCGCGGAGTACCATCGCACTGCCCATGCGTTGGTAGGTCGGCGCTCACTTTCTGCGGTTCCAGCGAAGAAAACTCCCGCGGCGCCTCTTTCATCGCGCTGAGCGCGATGACTACACTGAGCCAGCATCGCGCCCGAGTGTCCCGATCGGGCTAAGGCATCACGAGAAGGCGAACGCCGCATGGCGCAGGTTGTGCTCGAAGGGGTCAGCAAGGAATTTCCTGGCGGAATCCGCGCGCTCGATCGTGTCGATCTGCAAGTCGCCGATGGTGAATTTCTGGTCCTCGTCGGGCCCAGCGGGTGCGGCAAAAGCACCGCGCTGCGGCTGATTGCCGGGCTCGAACAGCCGACCGGGGGCGTGATCTCGATCGGCGATCGCGTGGTCAACGGCCTGCCCGCGCGTCGACGCGACGTGGCGATGGTCTTTCAGAGCTACGCGCTTTATCCCCATCTGACCGTGGCGGAGAATCTCGCCTTTGGCGCCCGCTTGCGCGATGGCGGCTGGTCGGGCCGACTATTCGACAAGCTCGCGCGCCCGGCCAGGGCGAAGGAGCGGGCCGATCGGCGGGCGAATCTCGCCGCGCGCATCAAGGAATTCTCCCAGGCTTTTGGCGTTGCGTCACTGCTCGAGCGCCTGCCGGGCCAACTGTCTGGCGGCGAGCGGCAAAGAGTGGCGCTCGCCAAGGCGCTCGTCCGGAGTCCGGCGGCCAGTCTGCTCGATGAGCCACTCTCGAATGTCGACGCCCAGTTGCGCGTCGAGATCCGCCGCGAGTTGAAGCGGCTGCATCAGCGCCAGCCCGTCACGACAATTTACGTCACGCACGATCAGGTCGAGGCTCTGACGCTGGGAGACCGGATCGGCGTGATGCGCGATGGGCAAATTCAACAGATCGGCCAGGCCGCCGAGATTTGCGACCGCCCAGCCAATCTGTTCGTGGCCGGGTTTATCGGGTCGCCGCCGATGAATCTCTGCTTGGGGCGGCTTCGCAACACCGAGTGGGACGAAGATGGCCTGCGGTTCGAAACGGCAAGCTGGGGGGCGCAGGCGACGCCGGAAAGCATCGGCCGACTCTCCCAATATCGAGATCGCCCCATCGTGCTCGGCGTCCGGCCCCGCGACGCGCGGCTGGTGGCCGATGGCGACCCGACCGGAGACACGATCAAGGGGACCATCGGACTCATTGAGCCGCTGGGAGACAGCAGACTGGTGGAAATACTGTTCGAGACTGCGGGTCCCCCTCACGACCCAGGGCTGCCCGATCCTCCGGTATCACCCCTGGGAGCCCCGGCGTCGGCGGGCAGCAATCTTGCGCTCTCAAGTTCGCTGATGTGCAAGATCGGCGCCAGGTATTCGTTCCGACCGGGTGACAGGGCCAGGGTCGCGCTCGATATGGGCCAGGCCCACTGGTTCGACCCGCTTTCGGGGCTGCGGATCGATTTCTGAGAACGGCCGAACATGCCCTGCCAATTGAGCTGGAAAAGCGTAGAATGTTCTATTCGCGATTGTCGCCCGGAACAAAAAGGAGACAAACCGCCAATCAAGAAGCCGACGATGTTTTCCGCCGCGTGATTGCTTCGCCCAGTGCGTCGTGATCTTGTTGGCGGCGATCGCTCGCAGGCCAGTTGCGCCTGCGAAGATCGGCGCCCAAAAACGATTTTGGGCTAAAACAAGTCGGCGCCATCCAAGAGTGACAATTCGAACAATCTGACAATTTGGAACTTAAAGCGCCTCGGGCGCGGGAATGTGACGCCTCATGAATCCCAGCGAACTACTGCGGCTGATCGACTCGATCCATCGCGATAAAAACATCGACAAGGAAATCGTCTTCCAGGCGATCGAAGCGGCGCTCGTCTCCGCGCTCAAGCACGGTCACGCCGACGAGGAAGAAGAACAAGTTGTCGTTCACATCGATCGGCAGGATGGCTCGATCTCCGGCACGCGCAATGGCGAGCCGCTCGACCCGGACGAAGCCGTCGGACGCATTGGGGCCCAAAACGCCAAACAAGTCATCATTCAAAAAGTCCGCGAAGCCGAGCGCGACGCACTGTTCGACGAATACGAAGAGCAGAAGGGGCAGCTAGTCACCGGCGTCGTGCAGCGCTACGAAGGGGGCGCCGCGACCGTTTCGCTTCCCAACTGCGAAGCGATCCTGCCGCGCAGCGAGCAGATCCCCGGCGAAACGCATCACGCCAACGAACGTGTGCGGGCCACGGTCTGCGAAGTGCGCAAGCATGGCAGCCGCGTGAAGGTCATCCTCAGCCGGACTCGTCCCGCGCTGGTCGAACGATTGTTCGAGCAGGAGATCCCCGAGATCTCGGATGGCGTGATCGAAGTTCGCGCCATGGCGCGCGAGCCCGGCTATCGCAGCAAGGTGGCCGTGAGCAGCACCGACGCGCGCGTTGATAGCGTCGGCGCCTGCGTCGGAGTCCGCGGCAACCGCATCAAGAACATCGTTGACGAGCTGGCCGGCGAACGGATCGACATCGTCCGCTGGAGCGACGACATGCAGGTCCTGATCCCCAACGCCTTGCAGCCAGCCGAGTCGGAAGAAGTGATTCTTTGCCCCATGCTGGGCCGGGCGATCGTGCTGGTCCGCGAGGATCAGTTGTCGCTGGCGATCGGCCGCCGCGGTCAAAACGTCCGGCTGGCCAGCAAATTGTGCGGCTGGGACATCGAGATCATGACCCGCGAAGAGCTCGACGAGCAAATCGAGCGGGCGGTGGGCGGGTTCAGCGCTCTCGAAGGAGTCGACGAAAACCTGAGTGAGAAGCTAGTCGGCGAAGGTTTTTTGTCTTACGATGATCTTTCGGTGATCGAGCCAGACTCGCTCGTCGAAATGGGGGGCCTCACGCCCGAGCAAGTAGACCATATCGTTCTACAGGCGGAGGCGAAGGCCGCCGAGGCGGAACAGGCGGCTTCGGACGAGCGACGTCGGCAGCGGGCCCAGGATCGCGTCGACGCGGCTACGGCCGCCGCCGAGGCGGAATCGCCAGCAGCCGAGGGGGAAACGGGCGCCCCGGCAGAAGCTACAGTTGAAGGGGACGCGGCGGCGACGGATGAAGCCGCCGACCAGGAAGCTGACGGGGAGACTCAGGCGGTCGCCAAAGACGCCACCGTGAGCGCAGAGGAGGCTGGCGACGGAGAAGGCGCTGGCTAAGGTCGCGAAAGATTTGCGAGCCAAAGCGCCGCGACGCGCGGAGAGGTCTGGCCGAAAGGACCTTTCCGTCGGGCGAAGGCCGGCCACCTGTGCCGGCTTCCATCGCGCGACAATCGCCAACCAGTCCGGATCGTCCTGGTTTGCGTGAAAAGCGTTTCGGGCTACGTAAGGGAGACGGTTATGAACTAACGATGTTGAGCCGCCGCCGCGCACGACGTGGCGCCGGCTCCTGCGGCACGAGAGGGAGAGTCAGACTTGGCGCTACGGATCTACGCACTCGCTAAAGAACTGAACATCGACAGCAAAATCCTGGTGGAGCTCTGCGCGAAGGCAGGCGTCACTGGAAAGGGGTCCGCGCTGGCCAGCCTGACCGACGAAGAGACTGTCAAAGTGCGAGCCTTTCTCGCAAGTGGCGCAGGCGCTGCAAAGCCCGCCGCTGCTCCCGCGGCGCCGGTCCGTCCCGCCGCTCCGGTGCGCCCCTCGGCGCCCGTTCGGCCCGCCGCTCCGGCCGAGCCCCCTGCGTTCCGGCGCGAAGACTATATTTCGCCGAACGCCACGACGGGAGGTCGCGCGCCGCTCCTGGACATCCGCAATGAAAACAAAGGGGAGCCTCGCCGTCGCAAGGATGACGAGGATCGCTCGCGTGCTTCCGGACCGGCGGTCCGTTTTGCCCCGCTTCCCGCGGCGCAACAACCTCCCGCGGCCAAGTCGGATGAACCGGCGCCACAGAAGCCCGATCTCAAGCTCCCGGTCGACGCGATCCGCGCCGGCCGCACCGGCGCCAAGCCCCTGCAAGAGCATCTGCGGAAACACGAGCTGAAACGGAAGCAGGACGTGGAGGCGAAGGGCAAGCCGGGCGGTCCGCCGCGTGGCCCGCAACCTCCGGTCGCCCCGCCACCCGATGGCGCCGGCCGCGAGCGGCGCAAAGTCGTCGGCAAAGCTCTGCCCAAGGAGGGAGACAAGGATTTTGCCGCCGCGCTCGGAGGCCGCGAACAGCGGCAGCTCAGCCGCAAGCGAAGCACGGGCGTCCCTGCGAGATTTCGTCCGTCGATCACCGGCGAAGATGAACGGACGATGCGCGGTCGTCGTCGCAACAAGCCTAAGCGCACCGGCGCCAGCACCGCCGCGCCCCGCAAGAACAACGTGGTCGTGCAGATGCCGGCCACGGTGCGGACGGTCAGCTTCGCCATCGGCGTGCCGGTCTCGAAGGTCCTGGCCAAGCTCCTCAGCCTGGGAACGCCATTGAGCACGAACGCCATCAACTCGGAGCTCGACACCGAGCAGATTGAAATGCTGGCGCTCGAATTCGGCGTCGAGATCGAATTGCGGCAAGCGGCCGATCTGGAGACCGAATTGCTCGGCGCCATCGACGATCATGAGAGCGACCCGGCCGAAATGGAGCCGCGCCCGCCGATCGTCACGTTCCTCGGCCACGTCGATCACGGCAAGACGTCGCTGCTCGATCGGATTATCGGCATCGACGTAGCCAGCGGCGAGAGCGGCGGCATCACGCAGCATATCCGCGCCTACCGCGTGGAGAAAAACGACCGCGTTATCTCGTTTGTCGATACGCCTGGCCACGAGGCCTTCACCGAGATGCGGGCTCGCGGCGCCAATGTCACCGACATCGCGGTGATCGTGGTCGCGGCCGACGACGGCGTCATGCCGCAGACGGAAGAAGCGATCAGCCACGCCCGCGCGGCCGAAGTGCCGATGGTTGTCGCCCTGAACAAGACAGACCTCCCCGGCGTGAACTACGATCGCATCTACAGCCAACTGGTGGCCGCCGGCCTGCAACCGACGGAATGGGGCGGCGACACCGAATTGGTCAAGTGCAGCGCGCTCACTGGCGCCGGCATCGATGACCTGCTCGAAACGCTGCTGACGATCGCCGAATTGCATGATTACAAGGCCAATCCCCACCGTCCCGCGCAAGGCACGTGCCTCGAAGCCGAGCTGCACGAGGGACGCGGCGTGGTCGCCAAGCTGCTCGTGCAAAACGGCACGCTCAAGATCGGCGACGTCGTCGTCTGCGGACCCGCCTATGGCAAAGTCAAGGCGATGTACGACACGCTGAAGCCTTCGACCACGCACCAGACCGCCGGCCCTTCGACTCCGGTCAACGTCACCGGTCTCAACGTCGCGCCGGGCGCTGGCGATCGGTTTGTCGTGCTCGATGACATTGCCGAGGCCCGTTCGATCGCCGAAAAACGCGCCAGCACCACGCGGCAGTTGGAACTCGGCGGCGTGTCGTCGCACGTCACGCTGGAGACGCTTTTCGACCGTTTGGGCGGGGACGAAGCGCAGACCTTG
>DASXPZ010000056.1:0-2072 GCA_036493275.1 Pirellulales bacterium | reverse complement strand
GGCGTGGCCGGAGTCGTGGCGATTTCACTCACGACCAACGCCACGCGGCGGGCCTATCGTTCGATGTTCGACGACCTGACGGGCCAGGCGGCGCTTGAGGTGGTGGCGGTGGGCGACGTCGGCTTCGCGCCGAGCCAGGTCGCTTCGATTGCCAAGATCCCCGGCGTGAAGAGCACGACGCCCGCCATACAGCGCGTCGCTGCGCTGCTGACCTCCAAGGGACCGCAAGGCGTGATGGTGTTGGGCGCCTCATCGGCCCAGGAGAAGGCCGCGCCGAGTGCTCCTCCCGTCGTGTCAGGCAAGGAGTTGACGGCCGACGATGACATCTTGCTGGTCAAGAATTTTGCCCGCGATCAAAAGGTAGCGCTCGGCGACAAGGTGCGGCTGTTCACGGTCAGCGGGGCGACGGAGTTTCGGGTAGCGGGACTGGTCGAGCCGCGCGGCGCGGCGAATTTCAATGGCGGCATGGTCGTGTTTATTTCGCTGCCGACGGCGCAGCGGCTATTTCAACTCGGCGAGCGCGTGACTTCCGTCCTGATCATGCTCGACGATGGCGTGCGAACCGAAGAGGTCGAGCCGATGATTGCCGCCTCGCTTCCGGTTGGCCTGTCGGTTCAACCCCCGGCGACGCGCGGCCAGCTTGCGCAGCAGAGCTTGATCGCCACGGAGCAGGGGCTCTCGACGCTTAGCGCGGTGTCGATCGTGGCCGGCGGGTTTGTCATTCTTAACGCATTTTTAATGAGCCTGGGGGAAAGACGCCGCCAGTTGGCCATCCTCCGCGCCATCGGGGTCACTCGCCGCCAGGTCACCCACTTGCTACTGCGCGAGGCGGTGGTGCTGGGGGTGATGGGAATGATTCTGGGGGCTGCGCTCGGCATCGTGACGTCGATCGGACTGTCTGGGCAGATGGCCGACCTGGTAGGCGTGAGCCTGCCGGACATTGAACTTTCGTGGCAGCCGTTTGCCCTGGCGGCGGTGTTTGGTCCCGGCATGGCAGTGGTGGCTTCGCTGATTCCCTCGATCCGCGCCGCCGCAAGGCCGCCGCTGGCCGACCTGCTGGGCGTGCCGACATTGGCAGACACCGGCGCCCGGAGGATTCCGCTACCGGCCGGCCTGATTCGGGGCGCGCTAACTCTGCGCTGCGTGGCGGCGCTCTTGACGAATTTGCTACCTCGCAGCGTTGAAGCCTGGTCCCCTGCGCCGTTGATGGGAATGCTTCTGGTCAGCATCATCCTGCTTTCGCCCGCTTTTTACCCTTACGCGGCACGCTCGGTATCGGCGCTCCTTCGTCCGGTCTGGGGCATCGAAGGCCGGCTGGCGGTGCGGCAATTGGAGCGGAACTCGAACCGGACTTCGCTCACAGCAGCGGTCCTTTGCGTCGCCTTGGTCGTTACGATCTCGATGGGGCAATCGATCCGAAACAACATCGGCGACCTGGAAGAATGGACAAAGCGGACAATTACGGCTGACTATCTGGTTCGGACCACGCTCCCTGATTTGGGCTTCACGATCAACGCGCTCCTGCCGGAGAGCCTGGCGAAGGAGCTGGCGACGCTCGAAGGGGTGCGGAGTGTCCACGGGCTCAATTTCTTCCAAACCAAGGTCAACGATCGGCAGGCGATCGTGCTGGCGCGGGCCTTCGACGACGACGAAACCGCCACGCTCGATATCGCCGTCGGGGACCGAGATTCGGTCGTGCGGGGGTTGCTAGCAGGCGAGACCGTAGTCGGCAACGCGCTCGCCCAACAGTTGAAGGTCACCGTCGGCGACGAATTGCAGCTCAAAACGCGCACCGGCGTGAAATCGCTGCGGATCGCCGGCGTGGTGACGGAGTACATCGTGGGCGGGATGGCCATTTATCTGCAGCGAGAGCGGGCCCGCGAGCTGTTCGGCTTCGACGGGGCCGACGTCTTCATGATCACCGCCAAACCGGGCGCCGTGGACAGGTTGGGCGAAGTCCTGGCCGCTTTTTGCGACGCCCGCGGGCTCAATTTGCAGTCGAACGCCGAATTTCGGGCACGAATTTCGCAGATGGTCAGCGGAGTGGTTGGGTTCTTGTGGTTGCTGCTGGG
>DASXPZ010000055.1:0-4342 GCA_036493275.1 Pirellulales bacterium | reverse complement strand
GACCAGATCTTTGGCGGCGGTGGACCCGCCACGATCCAGGGCGGCAGCGGCCACGACACGATTTATGGCGGGGACGGGCGTAACCTGATCGTCGCAGGAACCGGCGCCGAACTGATTGTCGGCGGAAACGGCAAGGACACGATCCTTGGCGGCAGCGGTCCCAATACCATCATTGCCGGTCACGGCGGCGATGTGATTATGGGTGGCAGCGGCGCTACGTCGATCTTCGCGGGAGACGGGCCGGATACGATCACCGGTGGCGGCGGCCCGACCGCCATAAATGGCGGCGTGGGCAATGCGACGATCACCGGCGGCGGCGGCCCGACAACGATCTACGGCGGCAGCGGCAGGGACGTGATCACCGCGGGCAGCGGCTCGACCCTCATCGTGGGCGGCGACGGCAAAGATACGATCGCCGGCGGCAGCGGCGCCGACACGATCTGGGCCGGTCACGGCGGCGACTTGATCGTCGGCGGCAGCGGCCCGGATCTGATCTGGGGCGGCGACGGCCACGACACGATCTTTGGCGGGAGCGGCGCCGACACGATATTTGGCGGGGCGGGCCCGTTGATGGTGCACGGCGGCTCCGGGGCGGATCTGGTTTACGGCGGGGGGGCGAACGACACGATCTTTGGTGGCAGCGGCGCCGCCACGATCGATGGCGGGTCCGGACACAATCAAATCTTCGCCGGGACCGGGGGCACCTTGATCCAAGACAGCGGGGTACGCGGGCAGGATACCGTAGTCGGCTTCAACCAAGCGCATGGCGATGGCATCACCTTCGCGGGCGAAGATGCCGGGACCATCGCCAATGTCGTGGCGACAGCCAATGTCAGTGGCGGAAGCACCGTGATCACGCTGCCCGACGGCTCTACAATGACGCTCCTTGGCATCACGAATCTCGACAGCACCTTCTTCCACTGACCGCCGATCGACGCCCGCTTCGGGCGGATCGCAGATCATCGAGCGCCGCACCTGCGGCGCTCGATTCTTGTGTGCCGAACGTAATCGACGGCTTGGCGATGGAAGTCCCTAGCCAGCCCTATTGGGGCGAATTAGTCCTCTACCTTGGGGACGGATACCACGTTGATGGTGTGCTGTCCGGAACGGGCGCCAGCCCTATCCTGGTGCCGGGTGAGGGATTCGAACCCCCGACCTTCGGTTTACAAAACCGCTGCACTGCCACTGTGCTAACCCGGCCAAGTTGTGTTACGTCAATAGCTTACCATAACGAGTGATTGGTACAAACCGAGAATTGGCACCCAATTGGCACCGGAGCCCCGTCGGATCATTGCTTGGCACCCTTCCCCATTACTCCTTCGATCGCCTGAGCTGCCGCGGCATCCGTGTTCGCGAACAGGTGGCCGTAGGTGGCGAGCGTGAACGCCGGGGTTCCGTGGCCGAGCCGCCGGCTGATCGTCAACGGATCGATACCCGCTGCTATTAGGGCGCTTGCGTGGCTATGTCGAAGGCTGTGAAGGCCAACGTTCGGCAATCCGAGGCTTATCGTCGCGCGGCGCCAACACCGGCTGAGGTAGTCGGGACCCCAAGGCGAGCCATGGGCAGAGTAAAAACGAGATCACCGACCCCGGGGCGCCCGAGCCCAAGGGCAAGCCGTTGTTCAAGTTGTTGCCGCCAGTGCGCTTGTAAAGCCTCGATCGCAAAGCTCGGGATGGTAATCGTGCGGCGGCCATGTCGGGTTTTGGGCTCTTTCACCATCAGCCCCGCCCGTGTCTGTTCCATCGCGCATTCAACGCGCAGCAAGCCCGCGGCAAAATCGACGCTTCCCCAACGGAGACCGCACAACTCGCCCCGGCGTAATCCGGCGCCAAGCGCGAGCGCAACGATCGGCAAGAGCCGATGACCGGCTAAATTCGTGAGAACGCCGCTGATCTGATCGGCCGTAAGGATTACGACTTCCTCAGTCTCTACCTTGGGCGGACGGACCATGGAGGCGACATTGCGCCCGACGATTTCGATCTGCGCTGCACGAGCGAGCGCGGTATGCAAGAGGCGGTGCGCATGGCTGACGGTGCGGGCCGACAGCTCTCGCCCGTCCTTTCCGCCTGACCGCAACAGCGTAACGTGCCAATCCGCAATGTTCGCCGGGCGAAGTTTTTGCAGCATGATCCCGCCAAGATGCGGGGCGATCTGCTGTGCTGCGAGGGCTCGGTAACGCTCGCGCGTTTTGTTGGCAAGATGATCGGCTCCGTCAAGCCAGCCACGCAGGTATTCCGCGACGGTGACGCGCGAGGGGTCAACGGCCGTGCCGTTCTCCACCTCGGCGAGGAGCCGGATCAACTCGCGTTGCGCTTCCTTCTTCGTTCCCCGCACGGTGACATAGCGTGTTAGGCGCTTTCCAGTGACACCGTCACGCTCGCCGCTCTCGAACTTGAGCCGCCAGCTGTGGACGCCGCGCCGGGTGACGTTACCGGTCATCTGATCTTTCCTTTTCGGGAGGGCTCACGCGTTCTGCCCGCTCCTGTCATCGGGATGTTCACGGCGCCAGCAGCGGCTCCCGCTAACATCCTGCCGGCCGTCTCAGGTGTCCCGCTATCGCCGAGATAGAGATCCGCGATATCGTTGTCGGATGGCCGAATAGGGTCACCGGGCGGCCTGTAGAAGTCCAAAAGGACATTTACGGCCACTCGGAGGACTTCGAATGCAAAGCGGTTCTCGTGCCAGGAGCCAAATGCCGGCTCCATGTTTCGGATTGCACATATGATCGCCTCCATCAACCGCTCGCTCTCTTCGGCCCCGGCTTGCATTCCCCGGAAAAACGATGCTTCCAGACGCCATCTGATTTCCTCGCTCACACCCCAACCGTTGCGCCCGGCAGCTTCTTCGATCTCGTCCTGAAGATAGTTCGACAGGCGAAACTTCAGTTGGGTGCTCTTCGTCGCCTCCGCCTTATTGGCAAGGCGGCCTAGGCGCTGAGCCGGCGTCTCTCTTGATGCCATCGGAGGGTTCCTTTGCGTCGACGACTGTTGGGATCCGTTTGTCCCCCACCTACACCGCATACGTACCCCAGTCAAGGATTGTATACAACGAACAAGCCGGGAACAGTGAGGCGCTTAGCTTGCCTCTCAAGGAGGCGGCCGCCGACCCCTTTTGGTCACGACGGGTGCTTAAGGCATGAGTTGGTGTCTCTTGGTACCATAGGATTCGCTCCTGTGCGTAATTGACTTGACAGGAGCGTTTGTCCCCCATAATGTACCCCTCACGTACCCCAATTCACAGCGACGCGCGGAGTGAGGGAGCCATGAACGACGAGTGCCTGACCTATAGCATCCCGCAGGCCGGGAAACTCCTCGGCTATTCCCGAAACACCGCCTACGAAGCCGCGAGACGGGGCGAACTCCCGACGATCCGCCTAGGCCGCAAGATTCGTGTGCCGAAACTGGCGCTACAGCGACTGCTCGACGGGGTGAAGCGATGAGCAGAGCCGAGGCCCGCTCAATGCAAGGCCGGCTACCTGTCCCATAACGGCAATGGCCGTAATCCAAAGGACGCCAACAAGAGCCGACGCTACCGCTACCGAACAGTCACGCGGGGGCGGTGATGCGCCACGCCACGCGCCGGAAGGTTTCCCTGTCCGCTCGCTCATCGCGCGATGTCGATACCACCCAAATCGTTACTAACCAGCTTGGTGTCGGAGGCCTCCAATGACTGCTCAATACGCGCTGTTTAGCTGCATCGCGGTCGAGGAGCTCGCCAAGAGCATTCCGTTAAGACCACCAGGTCAACAACACGCTCGCCGCGATGATCACGATAATTTCGGCCATCGGCTACTCACGGCTGTGCCCGGTAAACGACTGACCCGGACCAGCCTCCACTGATGAGGTTTCGCGATGGCGGACCATCCGATAGTCTTCACGGACTTTAAGAAATACAGCAGCACGCCCTACCAGGAATACGTTTTCCCCATCATCCCGGTCGGCGCCAAGCTCAGCCCCCTCAGCAACATCAAGCCGGAGCTGCTCGGCAAGATCCCGGGGCGATACAATGCGCAAGAAGGGCATTGGGCAGGATTCGATTGGCGGCGTAATCGCGCCACCCCGACCCAGCTGGAACGCTGGGAGATACAACAGCTCGATACGGGCCCGACCTCGGCGGGGATGGACACCAAGTGCTTTCCCGTCATCGACATCGACTCTGAAGACAAAGTTGTAGCAGACATCGCGCAGGCCGTTGCCGACGAGGTATATGGCCGAACGCCAGTCGTGCGCAGGCGCGATGGCTCCGAGCGGCGCGTGCTGTTCTATCAGCACCAGGATCACACGGCGCCCATCGGTAGGAGGAACCGTCTCTATCGCGGCTCTGATGGTGAAGAGCACTTGGT
>DASXPZ010000054.1:0-1541 GCA_036493275.1 Pirellulales bacterium | reverse complement strand
GCCTGCGGCAGTTTTTCGTCCTGCCCCTCGAGGATCAGTTTTCGGATCGTGGGATTAAAGGTCATGATCTCGACGATCGGGACGCGGCCGGGCCCCTTGCCGTCCTCACAGATGGTCTTGAGCAGCTTTTGGGCGACGATGCCCCGCATATTGAAGTCCATGCTGCCGCGCAGCGCCTTGTGCATGTCGGTCGGGAACAGGTCGAGAATACGGCCAATGGTGCTCGGGGCGCTCGACGCGTGAATCGTTCCGAAGACGAGGTGGCCGGTTTCCGCGGCGTGCATGGCGGTCTCGAACGTCTCCATGTCACGCATCTCGCCCACCAGCATGATGTCGGGGTCTTCGCGGACGGCATGCTTCATAGCGATCTTGAAGTCCTTCACGTCGATGCCGACCTCGCGCTGATTAATCAGGCACTTGTCGGGCGTGTAAACGAACTCGATCGGGTCCTCGATCGTCAAGATGTGCTTACGCATGTTGTGGTTGATCCAGTTCAACATGCTGGCGATCGTCGTACTTTTGCCGCTCCCGGTGACCCCCGCGAGAAGCACCATTCCCTGATCGAACTTGCACAACTCAACCATCACGGGCGGAAGGAACAACCCCTCGAAATCCGGGATGGACCGCTCGACTTTTCGGGAAACCATGCCGGGACTGCCCATCTGCATCAGCAGGTTGACGCGGAAGCGCCAGGGCTCCCCTTCATGTTCCACGACGTAGGAGAAGTCGCAACCTCCTGTTTCTTCGTAAATCTTCGTGTCTTTCTCGCTGATCATCGGGCGGAACAGCTCCCACATCCGCTCCCTGGTGATCGGCTCCATCTGCAATTCGCGCAAGATCCCGCGCACGCGCAAGATGGGCGCCTTCCCGACTTGCATGTGCAGGTCGGAACCGCCGTGCTTGATCAGTTGGCGGAAGATCTTGTCGATTTCTGGTTCGCGCCTCTCCGGTGATTTGACGCGAACCTCGGTGACACTGGCCATGTTTCCTCGCTTGCGAAATGATCTCAGCCGGCGGCGAGCCGTTGACGGGCGTCGAGGTCGGCCGCCTCGCGCACGGGAATTCCCCGCTCCGCCAGAAATCGTTTGGTCTGCTGAATCGTAAAGGTTCCGTAATGGAATATGCTGGCGGCCAAGGCCGCGCTCGCACGTCCGTCGGTCAAGACCTCGTGCAGATGCTCCAATTTCCCGGCGCCGCCGCTGGCAACCACCGGAATGTCGACGGCATCCGCGACGGCGCGCGTGATCTCAATGTCATATCCGTCTTGAGTTCCATCGGCGTCCATTGACGTGAGCACGATCTCCCCTGCTCCCAACCGTTCCACTTCGCGAGCCCAACTCACCGCCTCGAGTCCGGTCGGGACGCGTCCTCCGTTGATATGCACGTCCCAGACCTCGCGGCCCCCCTTTTGGATGCGCTTCGGATCGATATTCACCACGATACACTGCCTGCCGAAGCGCAACGCCGCCTCCTTCACGAAGGCCGGATTTTTCACCGCGGCGGAGTTGATGGAAACTTTGTCGCAGCCGGCTTTCAGCAAG
>DASXPZ010000053.1:0-3145 GCA_036493275.1 Pirellulales bacterium | reverse complement strand
GAAATCTCGATCAATGTAAAGCCATTCAGGCGCGCGGTTCGCATGGCGCATCTTACCCGTGTTTTGATTAATGAATGGTTAGCGGTCTGTCCTCTTGTCCGCTGCGACGCACGTCTGAATTTGCTCGATCTGGCCGCGAATACGCGCCAGCAGCACCATTTCTCGCCCAAACAGAATACCGGCGAGCACCACTCCGATAATGGCCATAACAATCGCCATCTCGATTAGTATAAACCCGTGACGTTTCCCCGAGCGCATGGCGAATCCTAACCATGCATTTATTAACAATCCGTTTACGAGCGGATTAACACAAAGCTTCGCCTACAGAAACTCCACCTTCTCAATCACAGCGTCATGCTTGGCCGCGGTCATGGCCGCCGGTTCGTCGGCCTCCTGCAGCCACGGGACGCGATGTCTGACTAACCCCATGAAAAGCTGTAGATGCGGCCGTAATTTCGCATTCAAATTCCGACCTTTTAGCCGTACTGACTGTCCGGTGAATTGTAGCGTGATCCCTTCGGATGGGTCGAACTCGGCCCGCTCCAGCCAGGCATAGCCCAACGCCGTGATACTGCCGTCCTTACGGCGGACTTCGAGCATCGTCGCCCGTTCGCGGCTGCCACGAAGCCAGCCGAACGCGCCCAAATCTTCCGGCTGCTGTTCGGCCTCAGAGCCGTCGTCGTTTGCATGTCCGTGAGTCAGTGTTTTGGTAAATTGCTTCAGGACACTATCGGTCATAACTTAATCCCTCTCGTTCAACTTGCTTACGCTCGGGTGACGGCTCGTGATAACGTTCATGCAAAGCCACAATGCTCCGCTGTCGCGACCCTTTGATTAGCTCCGTCGCGCTAATTCGTTCGTCCGATTGTTCGACCGCTTCGCTGAGCGCTTCCTTGTCGTCGCAGTACACCGTCACCGACTCCCGTCCGCGGGAGCAGGAGACGTAGAATTGTTCGCGGGACGTTGCCGGGAAAGACTGGCTGCTCTGGCCGACGAACACGCGGTCGACGCTCTTTCCTTGGCTGCTGTGGCTGGTCACGACAAACCCGTGCGTCAGGTGCCCAAAATCCTTGGCGACCGTCCAGCCATTGTCTAAAACGATATTGCCGTGAGCGTCAAAGGTCTTGATGCAGAATAGGGCGCCGTTGTTGAGCCGATGCTTCTCATCGGCCGTCGATCCGCTATGGGTGATTCGTATCACGTCGCCCGCGACGAGCTCTAAAGTCCTTGCATGAAACACCGCGAACCGCTTGGCCTGATCGAGCGGCAATGGCTTGCCGTTCACGCTGACGCGATCGCCGCGCGTATGGCTCTTGCCGTTCTGATGGAATTGCAGCACGTCGCCTGGCAGATAATTCAGCTCGTCGCCACGCTCAGCCTCGGTGAGATTGGCATTTTGCAGGACGCGGAACGTATGCCGTTCCGCGCCCAAGATTCGTCGCTCTTTAAGTAGGCGGCGAATCTCATCCGTGATCCGGTCGCCTTCCGCATGCGTCGGCGACACCGCCAATGCCGTCTTGCCGGCTGATACGGCATCGACGTAATCGGCGGCTAACTGCTTGTACCGCTCGTCGTCGGGAATCTCCCGAATCCATCCGAGCTTGTCGAGCCGCGAGAAGCCTTCGCCGATGCGGTGTTCGCTTAATGCCTTGATCGCGGCCTTGTACTCTCCGGACTGGCGTTTGATTTCTTTGACTTCTGCCGGTTTAAGCCCAGCTTCTTCTTCGAGCATTTGCAGAACGGTTCCGTGCTCGACGGAACCGTGTTGCTTCCGGTCGCCCGTGAGCAACACGCGGCAGTCAAGTCTATCGGCCAAGGCGAACAGTTCGGCCGTCGTCTTAGCCCCGAGCAATCCGGCCTCATCAACAAAGAGAAGCTCGCCCTTCGCCTGTTGCTGAAATCGCTGATCCACCAGCATCCGGGCCACCGTATCCGCCCCCTTGAACCCCTCGCTATTCAACACGCCGCGGCTGGCCTCCGCCGTCGGGGCGAGGGCAACCACCTTCGTGCCGCTGGCTTCAATGGCCGCGAAGGCTTCACGCATCAGCGTCGTCTTGCCGACGCCGGCAGCGCCGCGCAGCAAGATCACACGGTCGTGCGAATCGAGTACGTGTTGCACGGCCGCTTGCTGCGATGCGTTCAGCCGCTCGCGATTGAACTGGCAATCAGGCGTGCCCAATGGGCGGCATACCCCTCGGCCGCCTCGGGCAAAATTGAGGATGTAGCGTTCCTCATTCAGCACTTCGCGGGTAGTCGCCATCCTGCGGCCATTCCGCTCGCCGATGATGACGCCCGCACGGTCGACCTGGGCCTGCACTTGCTCAAGCGTCGCCTTGCCCACGGCTCGCTTGAGCGCCGTCGTCAGAAGCTGCCGCTCCGGCACCACTGACCGCCGCTCGAACTCGTGGCCAATGGCGTAAGTCATCGCCAGCGGTGCAACGCGCTCATCCGTTCGTATCGGCTGGCTTCCGATCTTCTTCGCCAGGCGGTCCACCGCTGCCACTTCCTGCGGCGACATTCGCCCGCGCCATTCGGCCTCCAGTTGCGGCAGCGTCAGGTTCTTCGCCTTGCGCTTCCGCGTCCTGGCGCCGAGTTCGGCCTTCTTTTCAGGATCTTCGATGCCCAGCTTGCGGGCCGTCTCTTCGATGGACGCCGTCCGCCGTGAGAACTTGTCGATCAAGCCCCGCGACAACCCCTCTATCTCCCAGCCCTTCCTGGTCCGCTCGACCGGAAGCCCCAGTTCAGCAAGCTTCCGAGTAAATCTCGAATGGAACACCGCCTCGAAATATGGTGCATTGCCCTTAATCTCGCGGAACTGACTCGCCTTCCAGGATTTTTCTTTCTCATCATAGGTGCTGTTTAATGCGAAACAATGAGCATGCAAATGCGGGTCTGGAATTCCGTCGTCCATTGGCCGCGAAGTGAAGTGAATGAACTCCCCCCAGACCATGTTGCCGGTACATCGTTCCTCGTTCTTGCCACCTTTTCTGACACGCGTCAAAACCTCGGTTTCGATGTCACGCATGGTCTCGTCGACCGATTCGCGAAACGCTTCGACGATTCGCTCGTCCCGCATCGCAAGTATCGACGCACTTTTCGGAACATGAAAATTGAAATCCATGCCCACGACACGTTTGTCTTTCAA
>DASXPZ010000052.1:0-3258 GCA_036493275.1 Pirellulales bacterium | reverse complement strand
CGCCGCTGGATCACTTCGAGCTCGCCGCGCAAATCGTGGATTCGCTTCTCGACCAGCCGGCGATCGACTTCGAGCTGCTTTTCACCCGGCCCGCGCATGCCGATTCCCATCTTCAAGCGCGAAAGGTGGGTCCACATCCGCTTCAGCCGCGGCAAGGAGTATTGCAACTGCGCCAATTCAACCGCCAGGCGCGCTTCGTGCGTTTGAGCCCGGTTGGCGAAAATATCGAGAATCAACTCAGTGCGGTCGAGCACCTTGACCTTGGTCGCCTGTTCCAGGTTGCGAGTTTGCGCCGGGCTGAGATCGTTGTCGAACACGACGACGTCCGCGTCGACCGCTTCGCACAGCACACGCAACTCTTCGACCTTGCCCTTGCCAAGGTAAGTGGTCGTGTCGGGCGTTTCACGGCGCTGCGTCAATTGGCCGACGACGCGCGCCCCGGCCGATTCGGCCAGGCCCTCCAACTCTCCCAACGGATCTTCCGGCGAAGGATGATCCGGCAACACAACGCCGACCACCACGGCCGACTCGCTCAAAACGGTGTCAGAGCGGTTAAGTTCTTTCACGGGGAAGTGGATCCTCCACAGAATCAGGATGCGGTTCTCGGTTTGGGAAAAATGGGGAAGTCAGCGGCGGCAAGCTCCACGCCCATCGAGTCGCCGAACACCATCCGAATTCCCGCTGCGTCTATTGTACACAGACGTGGCTAAACCGGCTGAGGTTCGCCCTTGGGGGCGCCTGCCGGCAAGATCAGCCGCAAGACGGGCGCCGTCCCCAGGGTCGTTACCAGGGCCATAATTACCATCATCGCAAACAGCTTGGGGGAGATGACTCCCAGGTCTAGCCCGATATTGAGCACGATCAGTTCCATCAGCCCGCGCGTGTTCATCAGGATTCCCAGCGCCCCGGCCTCCCGCCAGGAGAGGCCCGTCAGGCCTCCGGCGGTGAGCGTGCCGCCGAACTTGCCCAAAGTGGCGATGGCAATAATGATGCCGCAGATCAGCCACTCGTTGAGCCCCGTTACCAGGTCGATCCGGGTGCGCATGCCGGTGTAGGCAAAGAAAGCAGGCAGCAGCAACACGGTGACGATCGGCTCGACCTGGCGGACGAACCCGCGCGCCACGGCGCTATTGTGCGGGAGGATCGCTCCCAGCATGAACGCGCCGAAGATGGCGTGAATGCCGATCAACTCGGTCGATAACGCCGAGAGCAACATCGCAATCACCACGAACACCACGGCCGGGCGCGGCAGATCGCCCGAAACGGCGTCCCATTGCGCGGCCAATCGCGAGACGATCGGTCGCACAACGAAGACCATCGCCAAGATATACGCTGCGGTGCCGGCGAGCACCATCAATGCCGTCTGCATCTGCGAGTTGGCCACGCCGACCACAAAAGCCAGTAGGCACCAGGCGGTGACGTCGTCGGTCGCCGCGCAGCCGAGGGCAACGACGCCGAGATGGGTTTTCGTCATGCCGCGATCTGTGATGATCCGCGCCAGCACCGGAAATGCTGTGATCGACATCGCCGCGCCCATGAACAGCGCGAAGCTGGAAAACGTGACGTCGCTGCTCGACAAGCGCGGATAGAGGCATAGCGCCAGCGCCGCGCCCAGCACAAACGGCGTCAGGATGCTGGCGTGCGAAATCGCCACGGTGGCGTGCGCCCGACGCTTGAGCAAGCCGGCGTTCAACTCCAGCCCCACCAGGAACATGTACAAGATCACGCCCAATTGCGCAATGATTCCCAAGTAGGGCGCAACGCTTGCCGGCAGAATCATCGCCGATCGTTCTGGACCGATCAGCGAAGGCCCGAGCAGGATGCCCACGATCACTTCGCCGATCACCGGCGGCTGACCGATATAAGAAAAGAGCCGCGCCGCAACTTGACCCGCGACGATAATCGCCGTCAGCGCAATCAGCACGCGCAGCACGATGTCCGATTGCGTGGCCGCGTTGGATGAAGCGTGCGCCGTTTCGGCGACCGGGGCCGTCAGCGTATTGCCATAAGACCGGATGAGCAACATCGCGCCGACGGCGCTCAAAATCATGACCGTGTACGCCACCGCGGTCCCCAGAAACGGGGCGCCGCGAACCAACACGCGTTGAACGCCGGAATCTTCGAGCGAGCCGCGTGTATTCATAGAGACCGTGGCGGTGGTCGATACTCAAAAAATGCAGGAGCCGGCTACGCGTTGCAGAACCAGGAAGCAAATAGGCTCCCGCAGCCGCGATTCTAGTCTAACCCTCACGTGCGGCGTTGAAAAACATATCGTCCCACTACGAGTGGAAACTGCGAACGGAGCCGGCTTACATGCAGTTCGTTTCTGGCTGAAAAGCGTCCGCAAGTAAGCCATTTGGCGTAACCCGCGCGGAAAGCACAACCCCACGTGAGGGAGAGCGCGATCTCGCTCACTCGGGCGTTTCGTCCATGAAAAGCTGGCAATAGCTCTCATAGCGTCGCGCGTCGACCCAGCCGTCGGCCACGGCGTTCTTCAGTGCGCAATCGGCTTCGTGCGTGTGCGTGCAGTTCGGAAAGCGGCAGCGGCTCACCAGCGGACGGAGATCGCGAAAATAGCCGGCAACCTCTTCCGGCGAAACGTCCCACAGTTGGAACTGGCGAATGCCGGGCGTGTCGATGACAAATCCGCCCGACGCCAGTGGAAAGAGCCGCGCGGTGGTTGTGGTGTGCCGCCCCTTGTGCGATTCCTCGCTCACTGCGGCGATCCGCAGATTCAAACCGGGCTCGATCGCGTTCAGCAGCGAAGACTTGCCGACGCCGCTCTGTCCGGCGATTGCCGAGGCTTGACCGACGAGGGCGCGCCGCAATCGCTCGATCCCGAAACCAGTCCGCGCGCTCACCAGCAGCACGCGGTAGCCCATCTGCGCGTAGACGCCGACGGTTGGCATCAGCATGGCCCGATCGATCAGGTCGACCTTGTTGATGATCACCAGCGGCCGGATCTTGTTCTTCTCAGCCGTTACCAGAAAGCGATCGATCAAGTTCGGCTTAAGGTACGGCTCGGCCGCGCTGCCAACAATCAGCAATTGATCGACATTGGCCACCAGCACGTGCTGGCGGCGGCGACTACTGCGGCTGAGGACGCCATGACGCGGCTCGACGCGTTCGATGATTCCTTCATTGCCTGGCGCGGCGCGGATCATCACGCGGTCGCCGGCGGCGACGACGTGCCGCATCTCGGTCGAGAGGGTTTTGAGCAAGCGCCGCGTGGCGCATTGAAAAAGCGAGCCATCCTCT
>DASXPZ010000051.1:0-3078 GCA_036493275.1 Pirellulales bacterium | reverse complement strand
CCTACGTGTGCCACTGCTGGCTCGCCCAGTAGCGGCACTATTTGCCTTGTATTTCCTCTGCGTCCCTCTGCGTCCTCTGCGTTAAAACTCTTTCTTCGCGCGAAGAAAGTAAGATTGAACCGCAGAGCACACAGAGGGAGGAAGACAAAGAACGTCCGTGCCTGTGATGATCGAAAGCTACGCATGTCACGTACGGCGTGCGTGACCTACCGAGTCGAGATTCCGCATGTCGTTCGCCAATCATCGCTGGGCTCGCTCTGTCGCCGATGAGGCTGCGCCGGCGGCTGATTCGGGGCGACGCATTCGCGCGCTCCAAGCCGGCTTCGCGCTGATGATGTTGTTGGTGCTCGGGCGGGTGGTGATGCTTGAATGCTCGCAAGGGGCGGCGTTTCGCGCCACGGCGGCCCGACTGCTGGAGAAGCCGCGCGTGATTCCAGGCGCGCGCGGGCGAATTGTTTCGAGCGATGGCCTGGTGCTGGCGGCCGACGAGCGCTTCGCCTCGTTGGCGATCCACTATCGCTACCTGGAAGAACCTCCGAGCCCGCGCTGGTTGCGCAGTCAGGCCCGCGCGCGGATTCCGCGCGATGAGCCCAATCGCGCGGCGCGCCTGGCGGCCGAAGAAGCCTGGGTCCGGGCATATCGGCGCAATCTGCTCGAAACGGTCGGTCGGTTGTGCGGCCGCCCGGTCGACGAACTGCAAGCCGAGACGCGCCGCGTTCAGTCGCGCGTCCGCGCAATCGCCGCGGCGGTCAACGCGCAGAGACAGCAAGAAACGGGCGGTGAGTCTTCGTCTTCCGAATCGGACCAGTGGGCGACAGCGCTTTACACAGGCCAGCAATATCTGCCGTGGCTGTTTGCGCCGGCTGACGCCCGCGCGCCGGCGCGGATCATTGTGACCGAAGAACTCGATTACCACATCATCGTCAGCGACGTTCCGCTCGAAGTGGTGGCCGAGGTCGAGTCTCGCCCCGAGGCGTATCCCGGGATCCGCATCGTCGAACAATCAAGACGCCATTATCTGGCCGGGACGCTGGCGGCCAACGTGGTCGGCTATCTCGGCGCGAACGACGCGCCGCCTGCCAACTCGGGTCGTCAATCGCTTGTCGGGCGGCAAGGGATCGAGCGGCAGCGCGAAGCGAGCCTCGGTGGGCGAGACGGTCGCGTGATCGATCTGACAGATCATGGCGGACACCTGCAAGGCACTCGTCGCGAGCGCGAGCCCGCCGCTGGACGAGATATCGTTTTGTCGATCGACGCCCGTTTGCAGCGGATTGCCGAAGACGCGCTCGATCGCGCCGTGGCCCGCTCCGCCACTCGAACTGCAACTTCCGACGGCGCTGCGCTTCGTTCCACTTCTTCGCGCGCGGCTGGCGGCGCGATCATCGCGCTCGACGTCAACACCGGCGAGATCCTGGCCTCGGCCTCGGCCCCCCGTTACAACCCCAATGTTTTTGCCGAGCGAGACTCCGAGGCGATCGCCGCCTTGTTAGATAACGCGGGGCATCCGCTCTTCGATCGCGCGACGCAGATGGCGCTGCCGCCTGGATCGGTCTTCAAGGTTGTCACCGCCGCGACGTTGCTCGAGGATCCGCGATTCGATCCGGCCGAGCCCTTTTTCTGTCAGGGTTTCCTTCAACAGCCAGACCGCCAGCGATGCCAGATCTTTCGGCGTCAGGGCATTGGGCACGAAGAGCTAGGGCTGGCCGACGCCCTGGCGCGGAGCTGCAACGTTTACTTCTTTCATCACGCGGCGCATCTGGGGCCATCGACGTTGGATCCAACGGCGCCGGGCGCATCGCCCTTGGCGGCTTGCGCGGTTCGGCTTGGCTTTGGGCGAGTAACCGGCGTCGATCTGCCGGGCGAAGCCGCCGGCTATGTTCCCAACGCAAATGCCTCAGCGACGGCCGATCCTGAATGGACGTTGGCCGACACGCAGGCGATGGCGATCGGTCAGAGCCGCCTGACGGTCACGCCGTTGCAAGTGGCGCGGCTGATGGCGGCGATTGCCAACGGGGGACAACTTGTCCGCCCACGTTTTGTAAAAGACGTGTCCGAATCGCCTAACAGGTCTTTCTCGCCGCCTGCCCCTTCGGCCGGTCTGTCGCGGCGCCAGATCGCCGAGCTGCGCTCGGCGCTCGCCCGCGTGGTCGAAGATCCCGAGGGCACGGCGCACGAAGCACTGGCTGACGCGGGCGTAGCGGTCGCAGGCAAGACCGGCACGGCCGAAGCTGGCGCCGGCGCCGCGGATCACGCCTGGTTCGCCGGCTATGCTCCGGCCGAGGCGCCGCGCGTAGCCTTTGTGGTCGTCCTCGAACATGGCGGCGCCGCCGATCGCGCGGCGCTAGTGGCCAAAGACGTGGTGCAAGCGATGCAAGCCCTGGGCCTGTTAGAAGCCCGCGACGAAGTGAACGTGGCCCGCGCAAAGAGCGATTAAAATCTCTCGACACTCCCGCCATAATGTGAGAAAATGGCCTTCAACACCCGATAGGATAACGCCATGGCCAACCGAGACCAAATCGTCGAACAAGCTCTGTCATTGGCGCCCGAAGACCGCGCCTATGTAGCTGATGCCCTGGAGCAAAGCCTTGCAAGCTCCGGTTTTGCTTCGCCCGAGGTTACCGAAGCCTGGGCGGAAGAAGTAGAACGTCGTTTAGCTGCCTACGATCGCGGAGACATCAAAGCAATCGATGGCGCCAGTTGGGCTCACCTTCGCAAGCAGTTAGCCGATCGACGTGCTCAAGGGGCGAAGGCTTGAAATTTCGCAGACTGCCGCCTGCCGACTTGGAAATCTCCGAAGCGGCCGAATGGTACGATAATCAACGCCCTCTTCTCGGCGATGATTTCACTGAGGAAGTCGAGCACACCTTTGATCGATTTGCCGCGATCCGTTGCTTTACGAACGGTTAGAGCGACTCTCCGGCCGCGACGACGTCCGCCGCTGTCTCCTGCATCGTTTTCCGTACCTGGTTATCGATCGCTACCGGCACGACGAGATATTGATCGTGGCCGTCAGCCATGTACTTCGCAAGCCTTTCTACTGGCTCGAACGCTTGACCTAGACTGGATGAGTGTGAGCGA
>DASXPZ010000050.1:0-1637 GCA_036493275.1 Pirellulales bacterium | reverse complement strand
GACCTACTACCGCAGTCGCTCCGGCAGAAAGCAATCGATCACGGCCTCGTTTCCGAACGAGCGCACGCTGGTCTTCGCCAGCAATGAGACCTTCCTGAAAAAGATGATCACCGCCAAGCCCGCGGACACGGGCATTCACCGCTTGTTGCGACGAGTCGATCTCGCGCGCGATGGCTCGCTGGTGATCGACTTCGAGAAGCTGGCGCCTTTGATCGTGTTGGGCTTGCAGGCCTATCCCGATTTGCCGCCGGTGTTCGATGAATTCCTGCCGCTGCCCGGACTTGTCACAAGCGTCGAAATGTCGGTCTTGGTGCGTTCCGACGTCGACCTGCAATTGACGCTCGGCGCGCGCGACGCCAAGGACGCGGCCGAGTTGAAGACGCTGGCCGATCGGGCCAAGACCATGGCGCAGGAATATGTCGAGAAGGAAATCATCCCTGGGCTAAAGGCCGGCGAGCAGGGCGCCGTCGGCGACGCGCTGGCCCGCTATGCGCGGCGCGTGACGAAGGCTACGCTCGATCGGGTCGAGATCGCGCAGCGGGAAAAGGAGCTTTCGCTTCATGCGCGCTTCCCGCTCGATCTGTTTGCCACTGGCGCCGCGGCCAGCATGTTCTTCGCCGGCTCGACGCCGGTCGTCCAGCGGGCCGCCGCGCCGGAGCAAGGGAACAAAGCCGCCCAGGTGCTTAACATCCAACTTTCTGGCGGCGGTGACCCTCCGCGCGCGCCGGCGGAAGGGAACAAAGCCGCCAGGACGGTGAACAACCTGAAGCAAATCGGCCTGGCGATGCACAACTACCACGACGCAAATAACAAATTTCCGCCACCGGCGCGGCTCGACAAGGAAGGCAAAAAGCCGCTCCTAAGTTGGCGCGTGGCGATCCTGCCTTACCTCGATCAGCAGGCGCTCTACCAGGAGTTTCATCTCGACGAGCCGTGGGATAGCGACCACAACAAGCAGCTGATCGAACGAATGCCTGACGTCTTTCGTTCGCCCAATCAAACCGGCGCCAAGGAGACCACGGTCTATCTGGGCGCCGACGGCGAGCATGGCGTGTTCACGGGTCCAAAGCCGATCGGCATGGCCCGCATCATCGACGGCACGTCGAACACGATCATGGTCGTCGAGGCCGACGACGAGAAGGCGGTCCCTTGGACCAAGCCCGAAGACCTGAAGTACGACGTTAAAAAGCCGCTCGCCGGATTAGGCAAGATGAAGCCGAAGGCCTTCCTGGCGCTCTTCTGCGATGGCAGCGTGCAGTCGGTCCCGCTCGATATCGACGAGGCGGATCTACGTGCGCTCTTCACAGTTGACGGCAAAGAAGTCATCAAGTGGCAGCGGTAGTTCGCGGCCAACCAAACACTTCTGTGGCCGGGGTCTTCGACCCCGGAGAATGAACAGCACCGATGATCATTCAACGCTCGTCCGTGGCTCGGCCGCTCGGCGGCATAGGCAGAGTTCCGCTGTGCGCCTCAAAGCGTCGCAATAGCGCCAGGATGATCAAGGCCAGCACGCTGCCAAAGAGGGTCAACCAGATCCGGCCGATTCCGGCGGCGGTCCCCAGCCCGGCGGTCAACCAAATGCTCGAGGCGGTGGTTAGTCCATGAACCTGCTGGTGCTCGCCCGATTTCAGAATCGC
>DASXPZ010000049.1:0-4118 GCA_036493275.1 Pirellulales bacterium | reverse complement strand
CGTATTGCAACCCGACACGGTGCATCAGCAAATTGAAGAACTGATTAAGCAGCTAGCGCCGCAGACACGGTTTCGGGTTCAACAGCCGTTTGTCGGGGCTTTCGGGTTTTGATTGAGTCTTCTCCGTGTATTCAAGAAATAACTGAACGCTGTTGGAACAGAGAACAGGAGAAGCCGTCATGTCCCGTGCAATTGCGTTTTCCGCTGCGCTGTTGGTGGGTTGGGGTTTCTACGCTGCAATTCGGGCCGATGAGCCGGTGGCGGGGCCGCCGTCGCTGCCGCCGTCTGCGTCTGCTTCGCCGGAGCAAGTCGAGATCGAGTCGCGCTTGCGGCAGCCGGTGATGATCGACCTGGTCGAGGTGTCGCTCGAATCGGCCGTCGCCCAGATCGCCGAGCGCAACGGGATCGACTTGCGGCTCGACGCCAGGGGATTGGCCGACGCCGTGGTCGATCCGAACGTTTTGGTCACATTCAAAACGAACCGGCCCCTGCCGCTGACCGACGCGCTACAGTTGATGCTCAAAGACTATGAGTTGACGGCTGTTCCCGCCAATGGGGTGATTCTCATCACCAGCCGGGAAAAGGAGGAGCGAATGCTGATGACGCGGATCTACCCGGTCGAGGATATCGTCGGCGGCGGGCTTGCGTACGGCGCCGACCGCTATCGAGCGAGTTTGGGTCCGCTTCTGCGTGTTATCCAGGATACGATTCAGCCAGACTCGTGGGATTGCAACAGTGGCGTGGGGGCAGTGCAGCCGTTTTTCGTCAACGGAGGCTGGACGCTCGTAATCTCGAACACGTACCGGGTCCAAACGGAAGTCGCGACGCTACTGGCCGACTTGCGCGCGGTGAGGCACGAGAACCGTGTCATTCCGAGGACAAGAACGATCGTCCCTTGAATCCGCGCCGCAAGAAATTGCTACCCGGCGCGGCGCAGCTCCACTTCTGTTCTATCTCGTCCGCGGCGCCTACTTCCGCTTGATCTTGATCCGGACTTTGTATTCGCCGGGGAAGTTTTGGTTGGCGTAGTCTCCCTGCATGGCGATCGCCAGTTGCAACGTGCCGGAGCTTTCGGCCGTGCCGGAGTATTTGCCGCCGATCTTGAAGACCTGGCCGCTCTTGCCGATCTTGCCGACCAAGGCTCCGCCGGCGATTTTATTCGCCACGTACCAGCCGAAGTTCTGCGCCCCTTCGGGCGTGCTGATCGCCTGGTTGCCCCAGGGGGTCATTTGCAGGTTTCCTTCGGCGGTGATCGTGATCTTGTCGCCGCGCTCGATGCGAATGCCCGAGTCTTTCAGGCCGCGGTGAATGATCGCGTTGCCGTCAACGGTGACCGTTTTTTGCAGCTCTTCTTTTTCGGCCACAGTCCGTTCGACGCGGCGGATGTCACTGAGCTTGGCGTTGATCGATCCGTAGCGGCTGACGATCTCGAAATCCTGCTGGACGATTCGGCCGACTACGGTGAAGTCGGTCGTCTCGACGGTGTCGCGCTCGATCAGCTTGTGCGCGCCGGACGCCTCTTCCTCGGCGGCGTCCGCTTCGATCTGGTCGAATTCTTCAAGCAGGGCCTTGATCCGCGTCTTGCGTTCGGTGTCGGGGTCATTGGCCGAGCGCTCCAATTGCAAGCGAACCGAAGGACCGAGTTCCAGCAGTGACTTTTGCGCCGCTTCGCGTTCGCCAAAGACGGGCGAGCCGAGCTTCTCGATCAGTTCCGAAAGATTCTGCGTTACCTTGGGATGGCTGCCGAGGCCAGGGGTGAGACTGCGAATACTCGTGACGGGAATCTTCAGCGAGCCGAACGAGGTTTCGACTTCGATCTCCTTCGCCGCCAGCTTGCCTCCGATCTGCGAGCCGTCCATCAGGTGGATGCGGAGCACTTCGGGATCGACCGGGGCCTTGGCCTTGGCTTCTTCTTCCGGCTTCGGATCATCCGCCGCGGCCACCCGGCCGACCAACCCGCCAATCGAGTAACCCACGACGCAAACGGCCAGCCAAAACGCCAGGGAACGTGTCATGCGAATCCTCGTGATACAAAAAATGCCAATTCGATCTGTCCGGTTTCGTAGCGTTCGATCCAGGATGGCCGCCGCTGCCCGGTGAGTGGAACGTCCCCGCCCGCCGATCGATCACTCAATCGTGACAGCCCCGTGGGACCTGGTTTGCAGGACCAATCTGCCTATTCTGACCCAGCCGGGGCGGGGAATCCAGTCAGTTTCTTCTCGCGCGAGCGGTCCCCTGCCTCACCAGACTCGGCAGGAGAGCGCGGCGATCGAACAGCGTAACCGCCAGAATCTGCCCTGAGCGGCCGGCCGAGGCCTATCACCGCGCGGTCAGAGCCCCGTGCAAACATAGGTTGCCTGGAGCTGGGGAAAAGTTCATCGACGGCCGCCGGCCCCGCTGTGGCGCGGCCAGGGACGCCGATTCTCCGGCATTCGATAGACCAGCCGCCGGCTTCTCCAACCGCCAGCCCGGCGACGCCAAGGGGCGCCGACCGCTATAGTCCCAGGACTGCCAGCAGCTCGTCCAGGCGGCGGTAGTCGCCGACGATGATATCGGCCCCGGCGTTGATCAGCCTTTGCCGTTTCCACTCGTTGATCCCCTCGCGCCGCTCCTCGTCGCTGGCCACGCCGATGGCCACCCCACCGGCCTTGCGGGTTTCTTCAATCTCGACAAAGCCGTCGCCGAAGGCCAGCAGTTGATGCCCGCCGACGCCCATGTCGCGGATCATACGTTCGATGATCATCGCCTTCGAAAAGTTCCGGTAATCGTCGAGCGCGCCGTAAATGTGCGGGCCGAAGAACTCGGTCAGCCCCAACAGCTCGACCTCTTCGCGAACGTATTTCAGGTCGGTCCCGCTGGCCAGAAAGAGAGCGATCCCGCGGTCGCGGAGTTGCTCCAGCAGCCGGCGCGAGCCGGGCACGGTCAACTCCTCCGACGCGATCCGCCCGGAGTGCAAGTGGCTGAGTCGCTCGTTGACTTGCACCATCAGCAGGTCGTGGTAGTGATTTTTGTAATCGAGCGGATCGCTCGGCGTCCCGCCGCGGGCCGTGACCTCTTCGGCCAGTTGGATCATCTGATAGATCGTCTGCTTGCCGTTGAGCCGCATTACGAACTCTTCGACACGATGGTGCAACTGCTCGGCGGACTCGCCGCTGCCGGTCTGGCGCAGCACATCGACCATCATGGGGATCATCACCCCTTGCCAGTTGCGGCGGATGAGCGACAGCGTGCCGTCGAAATCGAACATGGCGGCGCGGAATTCGCCGCGCGGAAAATCAGGACGCAAGACTTCGATCGGGGCGTCAGCAGCGGGACCAGGCATCTAGATTGCGCTCGTTGCGAGGTGTTCGATAGTGAGGGGAACCGCAGTGTAATCAAACCGCGCCGGCGGACAAGTTGGCCCGGAGGGCTGCGTACCGATCGGAAAAAAACAGGCAATTTCGGTCTTTGCGCGCCCTTTTCGGCCGCTGGCCCGCCCCCCTGGAATAACGTATTCTTACTGGTAATCCCGACCCGGACGCACTCTCTTTCGAGGGGGCGTTCGCCGGAACTTCTCTACCTAGCCAGCAAGAGCGCTCGAATGAATTTGCACGATGGGTCTCTGTTCGATCTTGGCCGCATACTGTCCGAGGGGCTGCTTTTGGGCGCCGCCAACAATGTGGCGACTCAGATCGTGGCTGTGGTGATCGCGATCTTTTTTGTCGCCGTGATCATTATTGTCATCGCCACCTATGGCGCGCTGTGGTTTCAAGCCTATATGTCCGGCGCGCAGGTCAGCATGATGCGGCTGATCGGCATGAGCTTTCGCCAGGTGAACGCGCGAGTGATCGTGCAGTCGAAGATCATGGCCATGCAGGCCGGCGTGGCCAATGACCCTTCGACCGGCATCACCACCCAGCGTCTCGAAGCCCATTACCTGGCCGGCGGCAACGTGCCCGACGTGATTCGCGCGATCATCGCCGCCCATCGCGCGGATATCGATCTCGACTTCGACCGCGCCGCGGCGATCGACCTGGCGGGCCGCGACGTGTTGGGCGCCGTGAAGACGAGCGTCGACCCGAAAGTGATCGATTGCCCCGACCCGCAGAAATCGAAAAAGGCCACGCTCAGCGCCATCG
>DASXPZ010000048.1:0-2950 GCA_036493275.1 Pirellulales bacterium | reverse complement strand
TTGAGGTGTGGTCAATTCGAGCCAGCAACGTGGGGGCACTTTGCCCTGCCGGCGAATGGCAGGCAACTGACACCTGTTGGACGTATGCCGGTCGCGGATGGCAGATTGTAATCGGTCGATCCGACCGCGTTTTTCCGGAAGATATTCCCGAGGGCGTCGCTGCGACTCTGCCGGGGATCGAGTACGTCACTCACATGTCCGTCGAAGGTAGCGCTCCGCAGAGTGCACTCGCTCGGGCAGATCGCATTGCCAAAAAACTTGCTGTGGCATCGCACGGAGTGATCTTCGACCCACAGGCTGATACCGTAGGCACTCCCGCCGGTGTAAAACGCCTTCAGCCGATCAGGCATGAAGAATCTTTCTCGATACTCGAAATGTCGTGGTGGTTTTTGGAGAGTCCAGTTCACGAACCTGGCGGCCGCGACCGTTTGCTGAGTTGTCTTGAAAATACGTTGCCTGAAACTTTGCCTCGGCGGTATGGGCTCTGGGAGCCGCCACAATACGTCTACGGGGAAACAGGGCGTGCGCACTTTCTTCAGTTTCTAGACGAACACTCGAACGAGACAATCGTGTGGTATCCGCACCGCCCAGTTGTCAGCGTCCACCTGGGTTTTCCATACCCGCTTGGGGCGAGTCGGCGAGGATTTCGGGCAAACAACGTGAGTATCGGCGTCCATGCAGCGTCTCTTGTGCAACCGGGATGGAATACGCAGTTGCATCGCGCCTGGATCGAGTTGTCTCGCCTCATTCGGCCGTTTTACGGCGATGTCCAATTGCTCAGTGGCTTCTTGCGAGGCGGCGCAGGGGGGTACGGAATTGGTCCCGATACTGAACGACACCCCGTCAAAAGCTGGTGGTGGCGGGGTGTCCCGACAAACGTTGGTAGCGCCGTCGTTTTGGGAGAGTCGTATCAACAGCTGTGGCCCGCTTTTAGGTCTGCCGCAAACCATGTAGATGGGCTCGCCACCGTAACGTCAGAAGACTGGTCGATTAAAACCAACATCGCCGAAGAGCTCGGGGGCGTCCCCGTCGAGATTGCCCAGCTTGAGAGTGAGCCCCTCACGTCACGCGCGGCCCTCAACGCGAGGTACAGCTACCCAGGTGGCTGGCCATTCGGAGATCCTTTCCTTAAGTCGTAATCGTTACCTTGGAGAGGAGTGAAGGGGCTGGGTGGTGGGCGAAGTGTGCGGCTACGGCTTGGGCGACGAAGTCGAAGACGTTCGTGTTTTGTTTGCGGCAGGTTTCGATGGTCGTAAGCATTGTCTCCACGAAACGGCTGCCAGCCGCGCTCTGCGTGCCGAAGGAAAGTTTCCGCCAAATCACCGCATGACGTAAGGCGCGCTCGCTGGCGTTGTTAGTTGGTCCGACCCCTTCGGCTTCGAGAAACGTCCATAGGCGGTCGCGATGTTCGTACAAGGGGCCACACATGCCCTTCAGCCGCGCGTTGCCGCTAAAGGCGCCGCGCAGCAGTAAGGCGTCGATCTCTTGACGGATCGGCTGCATCAGCCTGAGCCAACCGCGGCGCGTGAGTGTGCCGTCGCGATAGCGGGCCCACAAGCCAAACAGCTCGCACGTCGGTCGCATGAGATCGTGTCCCAGTCGTTTGACCGTTCCATCGTCCGAATCGACCAGCGCCTGAAAATCCCGTTTCAAATGGGCCCAGCACCACTGCAAGCGACCGTGCGCCCAATACATCTTGGCCCGATCACAGGTGATCACGCCGTCGAACGCTTCGCCCAACCACTCTTCCAGCAACGTCCCGGCGCGCGACAGACGCACTCCAAAGACCGTGAACGCGCCAGCCACCGCCGTCCACAACCAGGCCTTGTTCGGCCCCTCTTTGGTCGGCGATTCGTCCATACCCAATTGGTCCTGGGCCGGCAATTGCTCGACCAGCTCGTGATACGGCGGCCGTAGCGCCTGGGTGACTTGTTGCTGCATCTTAACTGTCAAAGCAGCGCAGCACGGTTGGTTCAACAGCGCCTCCAGGAACAGCGCCGTGCGGCGTTTGCTCTGGCGGAAGTAGGCCATCAACAAGCCACTGAAAGCGATCAACCGGGGGCCGGACTGGCCTTGCGGCACGCCCGGTGGAAGTTCGGCACAGGTCGACGCGCCACAGCCACGGCACGTCAGGCGGTGTCGTTGATATTCGGTCACGTGCGGTTTGATCTTGGGCAATTCCCACACCTGGTGCCGTAGCGGCTCGCCATCACAGCCGGCCAGCTTCTTTCCGCAGCGGCGACACTCGATCGGCTTGAGCGTGTGCACTTCGTCGCACTCATCGGTGGGCAACAGTGGCCGCCCGTGTTTGGCGTGCCCGGGCTGTCCACCGCGTTTCTTGTTCGACTTCGGCTTGTTCGCCAGCGGCTTGGCGTGTGGATGCTGGCTGCTCGGCGGCAGCGACGAGTTCTGCGGCGTTTTGTTCAGCTTTGCTTCGAGTACGGCAATGCGGCGCTCGTAATACTCGATGACGCCTCGCAATAAAGCCTGAAAGTCAGGCGGCAAAGCGGCCAGTTGTTCCGGCGTAATCGGTGCCTGGGACGACGACATGCCCCCAGCCTACGCGATGCATACCCCTGCTAGCGAAGAGCACAATTCAGGAATTCCCCGTGAACGGTTACTGCCGGCCGAACGCGGGTCTCGCCCCTTTACGTCTGCCACTCAGGCGCATAAGTTGCTCTGCTCGTGAGAGGAGCAGCAATGGCTGTTGCAAATCGCATCGGCAAATAGTGCGGGGTATCTTTCGATGTAAGTCGATCGCGTGATACGGTTTTGTTTTGCGAGTGCTCTGTTGAAAACTGGTGTGAGTTGCTCTGTAGAAATCCTCTTCCGCCAGCTTAATCCGCTAGCTGGCGAGACTTCGTAGCAGGAGGTGATGACCACTACGAAGTCACCGCGTCGCGTGTTGCAGTATAGCTATCTCGTCGGGCTTCTGACGCTGCGCTTGCAC
>DASXPZ010000047.1:0-2820 GCA_036493275.1 Pirellulales bacterium | reverse complement strand
ATCATTGGCCACCGAGATCACCGAGGACACTGAGAGAAGATAAGGAGCCGTGCCGAAACTCGCTGCCTTATCCTCTCTTACTTCTCGGTGATCTCTGTGCCCTCGGTGGCCATAACTTTTTTGAATGCACAGCGAGCTGCGCACTTTGGAATGCTCAGAGGCTGCATTGATGTCCTCTGCTTAATTTCCTTCGCGTCTCGCCCGTGGGCTGTTGCCCTTGCTAGTCGCCTGATGGACTACCATCCAGCGTGTCACTCGGGGCGGCGGGGCCTGGCGCGGGAGCGACTTCCGGATCCTTTGGCTGTGCGAGCCGAACCATTTGCCAGGTCTGCGTGCGGCCGTCGGCAAAGTGGACCAGGACCGGGGTCTGCTCTTTCGTCAGGTTGTAGATTCCGGTCTCGAGCACAGTTCCGGTTTTGCTGCCGACGCTCCAAGCGGCGCGCTGCGTCTTGCGATCGACGGCGCCCTGGATCGGGTCGGCCTTGTCGGACGACGTGTTGTAGTACATGCCGGCGAGATTCCCTTCCTTGCTGACGGCCAATTGCATCGTCATCACCGGGTGAACGTCTTCGGCGCTGGTGCTGACGGCAAACACGCCCAGCGACATCCAGTCGGCCGTGCCGGCGTCGGCCGGAGCGGGAATGGCCGCAATCTGCTGCGCCTGTTGGGCGTATTCTTCCGGCGTGCCGACCGGCTGATCGTTGACGTAAACGGTGTCGCCTTGATAGACGACATTGCCTCCGCCGCCATAGCCGTACAGCATTGGCGACGCCCAACTGCCGATCATGAAACCGGACAAGGCGGGCCAGGTCGACCAGCCCCACCAGCCGTAGCGTCCCCAGCCATGCCAGTAATTCCAGTTGTGATTCCAGGCGCCGGGATGATTTCCCCACCAACCGTGGTTGTACCAACCGTGGTAATTGTTCTGGACGTTATTGCGGACATTGTTGGCAAACTGACGGTCGCCAACGCGATTGGCCGCGTTCGGATGATTGTTGGCGAATTGACCGGCGCGATTGGCGGCGTTGGGATGATTGGCGGCAATATTACCGGCGTTCGGGTGATTGTTCGCAAAGGTTCCGGCGTTCGGTCGCGCGGCCGCTGCGCCTGTGGCGGCGCGAGCTCCGGCGGCGCCCGCGGCGCCGGATTGCGGGAGATTCAAAAAGTGACCGACTTGGCCGGCCGTGGGCTGAGCGCCTTCGAAGCCGGCCCGATCGAATCCTTCTACCCCTCCGGCACGATACCCGGCAGTGGTGCGATTGAAATCACCGCCGCGAGCGTAATTGCCGGCGCCAAACTCTCCCGCGCGGTCGTACGAACCGGCTCGGCTCATCGAAGGACTGCGATCCGCGGCATAACTTCCGCCGTGATCGAAGCTTCCCCGGTCGAAGCTTCCCCGGTCGAAGCTGCCGCGGTCAACGCTGGCCATGCTATGGCCGCCGCCAAAGCCGCCACGTCCGCCTCCGCCGCCACCGCGCGCAAAAAGCGGGCTGCAATCGGCGGCCATCAGACTCAAGATCGCCAGAAAAACGGCGGACTTGCGGACTTTCATCGGAAACTCTCCTCTATGTGCAAAGCGAAATCAATCGTCCGAGGTTTGACGGACGACGGTGATCGGATCGACGTTCGGCAGAAGCTCGCCATCGACTTCGCGCCCCTTCGATTCCCAGGTGAAACTATGGTCGTTCAGTTTGGTGATGATTTGCAGCGCGGTCGCCTTCTTGCCGTCGGGCAGCGTGCTAACGACCTTGATCAACCAGCGGTCTCCTTCTTGCGTCCAAATTCCTTCGCCGAATCCGCCGTCGGAATCGAAGACCCAGGAGCGGATCCGCTTGCCGGCCGGATCCCAGCCGACGATCTGCGTGCCGGCCAGGTCTTCGCCGCCGGCGGTCTCGATAGTGAACGAGCGGCTTAAGAACGCCTTGTTGGCGGTCCATTTGCAGACAGTTTCGACCTTGGCGTGGTCGTCCTGATCGAGCCATGAGCCGACCATCCAGTCGAGCTCGGCCAAGGGACTTGTTTTCGATCCTTGAGCTGGCGCCTCGGTCTCACGGACGCTATCCAACTGCCAGTGGCCGTCGCGCTGGACGTGAATGGCGATATAGTTGGTGGCGTCGGGCGGATCGGCCCCGCGATAGACCATCGCTACCCCCTCCTCGATCGCCACGTTTTCATCCAGGAAGCGAATCGATTCGACGCGCAGGCTCAGTTGTGGCGGTTTATCCTCCGCGAATAATCCGGCAAACAGCTTGGCGATGGCCGCGCGACCGGTCACCCGCTGGCCTGTATGAGGTTGGACATAGATCCCCTTTTCGCTCCAGTGCCGGGCCAGCGCCGCGGCGTCGCCGTGGTTGAAGGCGTCGACATACGATTCGATTGACTTGCGAATCGCAGCCTCGTCCCCAGACGGCTTGGCGTCATCGGCAGCCATGGCAACCGCCACGCCTCCGGCGATCAGCAGGGGGAGCACAAAAAGCTTCGTGCGAGCCATCATGGGAGAAGCTCCTCGCAAAGAATCTCGGGCGCAACGTAATTCCAGACGTGGCCCGTATTATCCGCCTTGCCGCAGCCCCGGAAAAGGGATTGGGCGCAAAAAAACCTGGGCGCGAAAGTGTAGCCCATAAAACGGCGCGCGGCCTGGCCTGATTTTGGGAGGGCTGAGGTCCGGAATAATCTCCCGAGATTGCCAATGTTACGGCAGCACGTGTAAGGTCACTTTCGACGGCCGGGCGGCTGAGCGGAACACTTGCTGCGTTGCCTTTTGGAAGTCCGACTCTTTGGCGTGATAGATGTCGACGAACTTCTGTGGGTTGCGGTCGA
>DASXPZ010000046.1:0-1709 GCA_036493275.1 Pirellulales bacterium | reverse complement strand
GCGCGGCTTTGGCGCGTCGACGGACTTCTTGGCGCTATCGTCGGCTTCGACAGCCTTCGAGGCGCGGTCGCCCGGCGCCACGGCGCAGGCCAACAAGATCAAAAAAAACGGGAAGAGCGGCGCTCGCATAATTCGAGATCTCCGATAAGGGCGCGTAAACAGCACAGCTCAGCCCAGAGTGAGCAGCGCAGGAACCGAATCATTGTTACCGCCCGCTCAGCCCTGAGCGGCCAAGCATCGCCGTAATTAGAATACACATTCTATTACGATTTGGCGAGGCCAAAATCCGAAAAGTCTGAAAAAATGGGGCCCGTGTGGAATAGATTCTTTGCGTGGTTCCCAGATGAGCAGGTCAAGGATAAGAAAAAAACGCTCCCGACGACGACGGCAGGTCGGTTGAGACCGGAATTTCGTCCCTTCGTAGCCAGTAGACGTAATCCGCCGTGGGCGGGTCTGGGGGCTTGTGGGGCGGATAGACGAACGCCCCGAACGTTCCCTCGCCTTGCAGCTCGCCATCGCGCAGCAATGCGCCAAAGACTTCCTGGCGGCGGTAACAGCTCCCTTCTTGCAGGTACCACTCCTGGAGCCCGTGGGCTACCAGTTCGCCGCGCCAATTGCGCTGCACCCGATAGCGAGCCAGCAGCGTCCCGTCGGGCCGAAAGACCTCGACCGAATGAGGCCGAACCCAGAGGGCGATCCCGACCGCCGCGACAGCGACGCCCGCCAACATCCCCCGCAGGCTGTAGCGGAAAAACCGCGCTCGCGGTAATCGTTGCCTGGTCATTTAGCCCCAGTGGCGTTTGGCGTGATGGCGATCGCCCGCAGAGGGCCGCCGCTCCCGGAACGTATTTTCATCGGCAGGGCGATCACTGTGAAGCCGTCGGACGGAAGTTGCTCGAGATTCATCAGGTTCTCGAACGCCGGAATCTCGTGCTCACAAAGCGCGACGTGCGAGCCGAAGGTCTTCGACTGCCCGGCGTCGATGCTGGCCGTGTCGATGCCGATCGCTCGGATCCGGCGATTTCGCGCCAGCCAGTCGGCGGCGGCCGGATCGAGCCCTGGAAAGTGAAGCTTCGCGACGGCCTCTTTGCCTGTTTCAGCGGTTCCCAGGTAGCGTTCTCGGTCGGGCCAATAGCGTGGCCAGCCCGTGTGCAGCAGCACGATTTTGTCTTCCAGCGAACGCTGCTGTTTACGCTCCCAGTCCTGCAACACTGCGACGGTCACTAAGAAATCTGGATTCTTCACGCTCTCGGCAGTGATGTCGACGACAACGGCTGGCCCGATGAGACGCGCCAGCGGAACTTCGTCGGCCGACTCGCCATCCTTGGCAAAATGGCTCGGGGCGTCGAGATGAGTGCCGCTATGCTCGGCCATGCTGAAGCGGTTTGCGCGATAGTACCAGCCGCCATCGGTGACGCCGTCGAAGCCGCGCTCCAGACGAAATCCGACTTCGGTGGGCCAGGGGACGGTTTGCTCATCGAAAGGGTGCGTCAGATCGATGATCCGGGCTCCTGTCAGGAGATCACCGGAAGTCAGTGTGGCCGACGCCGACGACTCGCGATTCGTTCGACGGCCGCTATTTGTCGGCAGTCCCTTGCCAAGCAACCAGAACGCCGCCGCGAGCATACCGAGCAACACGAGCAGCGAACTGAATGATTTCGATTGCATTTCAAAGTTCCATGTTTCCAGACTGGCGCCAGCAGCAAACT
>DASXPZ010000045.1:0-4477 GCA_036493275.1 Pirellulales bacterium | reverse complement strand
AATCATTAAAGTCGTTCGTGCATCTTTCCGCGTCCCGCGTTTTTTTCAGGAGCAGGCGATGTCCGGTCGTTCTACATTCAACGGTCGACGCGGTCTCATTTCGCGGCGAGACTATCTACGGGCAGGCGCAGCCGGCGCCACGGCCCTGACCGGCGCAAGCTGGCTGCCGAAACTCGCGGCTGACTCGGCGCACAATCCGCAGCGCCGGCGATCGTGCATTTTGCTCTGGATGTCTGGCGGCCCCAGCCAGATGGACACCTTCGACCTCAAGCCAGGGCACGAAAACGGCGGCCCCTTCAAGGAAATCGATACGGCGGTCCCCGGCATTCGTATTAGCGAGCACTTGCCGAAGCTGGCCCGCGCGATGCAAGACATTGCAATTATCCGTTCGATGAAAACGCGCGAAGGTGACCACACCCGCGCCACGTACCAACTGCGCACTGGCCATTTGCCGCAAGGCTCGATCGCCTTCCCTACGCTCGGCTCGTTGGTCAGCAAGGAGTTGGGCGAGCCCGAATCGGAACTGCCGAACTTTGTCAGCGTCGCGCCCTTTCGAATCCTGAGTCCCGCGGCGTATAGCGCCGGTTTCCTGGGACCAGAGTACGGCCCGGTCATCGTCGGGTCGAGCGACAATTTCGGCGGCATGGAAGACAACTCGCTGGCGGTGCGGAATCTGGAGCGAGCCGATGGAATCGTCCCCGATCAACTCTCTGCCCGCCTGGATCTGCTGCAACCGCTCGAAGAAAACTTTCTGGCGGAGCATCCCGATCTGCCCGTCGCGTCGCATCGCTCGGCCTATCAAGGCGCATTGCGAATGATGCAGGGGCCGGCTCGCGATGTCTTCGATCTGAGCAACGAGCCCGCGGCGCTGCGCGACTCGTATGGCCGCAGCAAGTTCGGCCAGGGCTGCCTGTTGGCGCGGCGGTTGGTCGAGCGTGGCGTGCCGTTCGTCGAAGTCTCGCTCAATGGCGTTCCCGGCGCCAACTTCTTCGGCTGGGACACGCACCAACAGAACTTCGAAGCGACCAAGGGGCTCAGCGGCGTCCTCGATCCCGCCTGGGCGACATTGATGTCGGATCTGAAAAGCCGTGGGCTGCTCGAGTCGACACTCATCGTCTGGATGGGCGAATTCGGCCGCACGCCCAAAATCAACGGCCAGCAAGGGCGAGACCACTTTCCCGCCGCTTGGACCACGGTCCTAGCTGGCGGTGGCGTTCGCGGCGGACAAGTCATCGGTCGCACGTCGGCCGACGGCATGACCGTCGAAGATCGTCCGGTCACCGTCCCGGATCTGCTGGCCACAATCTGCCGCGGGCTCGGCATCGATCCGATGGGTCAAAACGCGTCGAACGTCGGCCGGCCGATCCGGATCGTCGAACCCGAGGCGAAAGCGATCCAGGAGGCGCTCGCATGAATCGCTTGCGATTCTCCCGGTTGATCTCGCCGTGCATTGTTTACGCGTGGGTCTTGGTCGCTGCGACGGGTCAGTCTTTCGGCGCCGACGAGACAACCGCTAAGGTTGAGATTTCGGCGACGGCCGCGGCGTCTAATCCTGCGCCCACAGTTCCGTCAGCTACTGCCGAACCGGCTCGCGCTGACTACTACGACGTGATCTTCTTCGCCCGCGCGCGCCCCATCTTCATTCGCTTCCATATCGAGGCGAGCCAGAAGCGTCTTTCCGACGTCTGGCAGGAGAATGTCCTCGACGAATTCAAGTATCTCGATCGGGACAAAAGCGGAGGGCTCGATAGCAAAGAGCTTGGCCGCTCCAACGTCGGCGAGCCGCAGAAGTCGAACGAAAACGCCGTGCTCAAGTCGATCGGCGCAATCCTGGGCGTCGGACGCTCCGCAGCCCCCGCGGCCGATCCCGGCTCACCGGTTGCCTTTGCCGAGCGGATGCAAGCGGCGCAGCCCGAGTTCGCTCTAAGCGTCTCATCCAACGGCGAAACCGCGGCCGATCGACTCTTTGCCACGCTCGACGAGAACGGCGATGGGCAAATCTCGGCCGACGAGCAAGACTCGGGGCTCGCGCGCCTCACCGCGCGCGATCTCGATGACGACGAAACGCTCAGCCTGCAAGAACTGGCCGTGCATCCTTATCCCTCGTTGAACTTCAACAACGGCTTTAACTTGAGTGGGGGGGAAGACGACAGCGGCTCGTCCATTCGCACCGCCCGATTTGTGATGATCCGCACGCCCGTCGAGCGCCAGGAATGCGCCGAGCGCTGGATTCGCGATTACGGCAAAAACGGCTTCTTGCGGTCCGCCGCCGACTCGCCGCTGGCCGCGGTCGCGCAGAAAGCGAAAACGGCCGACGCATCGCCTGCCGCGCCGCCGTCGCTGGGGCTTGTCTTCTTGGACGCCGCCGCATTGGTCGAAGCGCTCAAAAACCCGCCGATCGACATGGAACTGCTGGTTCGCCTGGGGAAGAAGAGGGACAATAAGCTGCCGCGCGTGGCATTCATTACGGCGGATGGCGCGGTGCTGCCGAAAGACGCCAGGGACATCAAGTTTTCGTCGGCCAATGGATCGCGAGTCTTCGAAACCGCCACCGAACGCGTGGAGTTGGTGGCCTCCAACGATAATGTCTCCGATGATTCCAAACGGCAATACAAAGAGAACTTTAAACAAGCCGATTCGGACAACAACAAGTACGTCGATAAGAAGGAATCCGAGCGTTACGGGAATTTCAGCGGCAATTTCGCGATGATCGACTCCAACGACGACGAAAAGATCTTCGAGGAAGAGTTCGACGCCTGGCTCGATCGCCAGCTTGCCTCGTCGCACAGCCGCGCGGTCCTCTCGGCCAACGATCAGGGACACCCCTTTTTTCCGCTGTTCGACACCAACAGCGACGGCCGGCTGGGCCTGCGCGAATTGCGGATCGGCCTGACCGGCTTACTTTCGCGCGACGCCAACGGCGATGGCAAGCTTGCTGAAAAAGAACTGATTCATCTCTATCGCCTTTCCGTGGACCCCGGCCAGACCAATTTGACCTCTGCTTTTGGCGTGTTCTTCTACTCGGGCGAATCGGACGGCCGCGCCAAGCCGACCAAAGGGCCGGAATGGTTCCGCAATATGGACCGCAATCAAGACGGCGACGTCTCGCGCCGAGAGTTTTTGGGGAGCGCCGACAATTTCAAAGCGCTCGATCACGACGGCGACGGCCTGATCGACGGCAAAGAAGCCGCGGTAAAGAAAAAGTGACGGCGGCGAGGGGATTCTCGCGAGATTTCAGTGAAGCCGGACTGGGGCGTCGCGGAACAGGTCGGCAAATTGGGGGAGGCCATGCGTCCGTCGTTACCAGTTCTGCTCACGTTCGCATTTTGGTCCGCCATTTGTGGCGCCGCCTGGCAAGTCGTCGCGGGTGATGAGCCTGTCTCAAGCCAGTCTGCGCCCGATCCGGCCAAAACCTCGTTCTCGCTCGAAGAGGTTCGCGCGTTCGATTCCGGCGGCTCGGTCTTCAGCCTTTCTTTTGCCAACGATCGCCACACCCTGCTCCTCGGCGGCGACACACAGCAAAGAAACGTCAAACTGTGGGACGTGAACACCGGCCAGACCGTTCGCACGCTCGATGCCGTCGGGCTGGTCGTTGCCTGCGCGCCGGATCAACCGCGCGCGGTCCTGGCCGATAGCGGCGACACGGCCAGGCTTTACAGTCTCGAAGGGGGCAAATCGATCCGCGATTTTGCGCACAACGCCTTGATCAGCGCGCTCGCCTTTTCGCCCGACGGTCGTCGCCTGGCCACGGCCAGCATGGATAAGGTGGTCTGCGTCTGGGAGGTCGAGACCGGCAAGGAGTTGCTGCGGCTCAAAGGGCACGAAGGGGGTGTAACCGACGTCGCCTTCACTCCCGACGGCCAAAGAATCGTCTCCTCCAGCGAGGACAAAACCGTGCGGGTCTGGGACGCCGCCTCCGGTTCGCTCGTCCGATCAATCGTTCATCCGGCGCGGGTGTGGCGCGTGGCGGTCTCGCCCGACGGGAAAAAGCTGCTCACCGGGACCGGCGGTCCCCTGGTCGGCGCCCGCGCGAAGATGGACGTGGTCAAAATCAAGGACAACGCCGTCCGCCTCTGGGATTTGGAAAGCGGCGACCTGCTCCACAAGATGAAGGGGCACACCCACGCGGTCCTGGCGCTCGATTTTCACCCAACGCTGCCGCTGGCGGCCTCGGGCGGAATCGGCAAAGTGTTGATCCTGTGGGACCTGAACACCGCCGAAGAAATCTGCCGTGTGCAGCACGGCGGCTGGGTCGCCTCGCTCGCCTTTTCGCCCGACGGCGAAAACTTGATCACCGGCGGCGGCGCGTTCAAAAGAGACCTCAACTGGGTTAAAGTCCGCGACGAGCGCATCCGCCAATTCCGCGTCGTCCCCGCGGCGTCAGGGACGAAGCCGAAACTGCTCGGCGCAAAAGCCGACGAAGAGGGCGACGAGCCGGAAGGCACGGCGGCGAACTGACGGGAGAGCTGAGGCTTCG
>DASXPZ010000044.1:0-2765 GCA_036493275.1 Pirellulales bacterium | reverse complement strand
AGATCCCGCTGATCATGAACGACGCCAACTCGCCACTGCCAACGCTCGACTCGACCCGGCTGCTCGCTCGCGCCGCGCTGCGGCGCGCAGTGGCTGTGTATCAATGACTGACCAAAGCGGATCGGACCGATGATGCTAGGTCTGCAAGGGGGCAATTTGAGCCATTTGCTCGTGGTGCGCGAATAACGCAGATGCGCCGAAAGCGGAAATTCGCGACAGAACTCAATTGTGCGTGAGTCAGGCCCGCCCGCACGCCCTACGGCCGGGTCGGTTCGGCAGGAGAGATCGCAAACGTAAGCCACGTGTTCCACCCTTGCGGCGTGTTCTTGGCGCCGAACTCCCCATAAGCTTTTAGCCCAACGTATCCTTGCATTTGACCCATGGGGAACCGAAGCCCAAGCTGCGGCCCGACGCCGAGGATACGCGATCGGAAACAACCGACCGTATTCCCAGACCCGCTATCGCAGCCAATTTGCTGATAAACATACCCGGCAACTCCAGCAGAAATTTGCTCTGACAGAAGACGGGAGGCGGCCCAGTCCAAATGAAAATCGACGCCGCTTTGGTAGTTCGTCGTCGGGTTCGTAAAGTTGTAAGTCAGTCCCGCGACCGCCGAAACCTCATTCCCGTTCTGTCGATCGAGATAGGTGTAACCACCACCAAGATCGATGGCGCCGTGCCCCGTTCCAATATTCGCTATATTGTCTTTGCTATAGAGCCCGACCGGGATGTCACCTGTTCCATAAACCATGAAATTGCTGACATTCTCATTCCATTTTAGCGACGCACGCGGATACAGGTCGCCAAAGCCCTCACCGATTGACCGGTACTTCCGCTCAGGGAATTGCCCCGAGGACCAGTCAGTGTCGACGTTATGCTGTTACTCACAAATGCGGGGACAGCCGTCACGGCCAAACCCAATTGCGCCCCGAGAACCGGTGTCGCAAACGCATAACTAGGCGACATCTGTATCAGGTTGGGTCTTGGCCTGAGGCCTGTGACGATGCGCCCCCCCTCTTCAAATTCCGTGCTGCTTTTGGACGTCGCCGTTGCGTGATAATACGTCGTCGTCCAATGGAATCCCGGCTGAACCGGGACGGCCGCGAGACTTCCGAACGTGCCCGGTAGCCAAACGCTGACCCCAGCCTCGTCAGCAAAGGCGACGTGGTGTCCGAGTACGATCCCGACAATCGAGATCGGGCCAGCGACATCGCCGGCCCACTTTGCCCATGCCAAGAGGCGTTTGGATAGGCATCGCAACGCCGTCGCGAATGTGTCCGTGCCGGGTCGGCATTTGCACAAGTGATGGTCGAAACCTGCGGAGAAACCGTCGTCCATCACGCCGGCGCGCGTTGGCCGTCCTGCGTGGAAGCTTTCATCTTTGACGCGCTAATTAGCGTGCACCCTCGCTGAGCGTTGCGAGATAACGGAGGGCTTTAATGCCGGGGAGAAAGAAATAGGCGCCGCTCCTGACGGTGGTGAAGGCGGGTAATCCTGTGATTTTTTTCCGAACCGGCCGCTTGGGTATTGTCATGTCAAACGTGCCGTCCTGGGTGCCGATAATGGGGTCGCGCTCGTTCCCGAGCTCGTGAAAGTTCGGATCGTTGATCCAAACGTTTTGCGCGAACTCGTATTGGCGCACGAGGCTGGCGCAAAGCACGAAGGCGGCGACGCCTCGATCGACGCCGTCCTCAGCCGCGCCTTCGCGCAGCGGCGGGCCGTAGGTAGCCCCGCGACGAATCATCCTGCGCCGCTGGATGTTCACGGCTGTGTCGCGGGGGTTCATTCGCCGGATATGCGCGCCCAGGGGCGTGGCGTACCCATGTGGATCGGTCTTCGCATAGGTGAAATTGTTATTGCGCTGAGGATCGGCTGCGAGCGCCGGGTCGTCTTTATCGGGCGCCAGCGCGAGCGGAGCACCGCTACGCCAGCGGCCCATCAACTTCGCGGCGACCCACTCCTGCTCCTCAGGCGTCTCTCCGTGTTTACGCAGGAACTCCCGAAAGGCGCCAACATGCTCCTGCAATCGGCGATAGGCCATGTAGGTCCCGTTCCGAGAGAGAATTTCGGGCTGCGGCAATCCCGCAGGCGGGCCATCTTCGTCGGCGTAGCCAAGGATAAATTCGCCGGCTTTGATAGGCGGACCAGAGCCGGGTGTGGGTTCAATTGCGGTACCCTCTATCGGCGGCTGAGTTAGTCGATCGCGATAGCCGAAATGGTCCCGTGCCTGATCGAAAGGCGGAATTGCATCTACATCAAGGGACGAGAGGAGAGTCACGCCCGGTGTTCGAGCCCGGTACGCCTGATGCTCCTCTGTGCTTCTCTGCCGTTCGGCCACATTGCGTGCAAACAGAATGACGATTGCGTGCAGATCCGGACCGGCAAACCCGCTGATCCAACGATCGGGATGATTGGCCCCGGTATCCCCCAGCACCTGCCAGCGAGCCGGCATTCCTTGCCGAAATTCCTCCGGAAAACTGGTTAGCGATCCGCCGTCAAGGCCGAGAGCCCGCAGCCCAGTCCAAGTAAACGCCACCGAGACCCATCGTTTTCCCTCCTCAATACCGGCGGCGGCGGCTTGCGCCGATTCGATCTTGTCTATGATACCGGCAAGCCAACCGCGTCCCTGTGAAGGTTCCTGGAACGACAGAAACTCGTAGCGTCCGGTGACCGCCGGAACGCGCGTCAGCACGAAGTGCTGGATGTCGTCGAACTCAAGCATCGTAGCTCTTCGTCACGCTCCGTCACTGCATCTGATCGAGCAT
>DASXPZ010000043.1:0-2834 GCA_036493275.1 Pirellulales bacterium | reverse complement strand
GTTGCGGTGCTGGCCGAGCGAGCGCTGCTCCGCTCGCTGGCCGGGGGCTGTCTGGCGCCGATCGCAGCGCTAGGCAGTATTCAGGCCGACGGTCAATTGCGTCTGGTCGCCATCGTTCTCAGCGGCAACGGAAAAAGGCGGCTGGCCGCCGAAGGGGTGGGGACACCGGACGAGGCGGAACCGTTGGGCCAGCGCGTGGCCGAGGATCTGGCCCGGCAAGGCGCAATCGAACTGATCGACGCCGTCCGTCGCGGGTGAGGCTTCGCGGCTGGTTTTGGTTTGAAGCGACGCCGAGCGAGGCGCTTTGCTTGAGAGGCTTTTGTACACTGAGAAACTTTGTCCACGGAGGAGAATTCACGCATGCCCAACGCGACGCCGCCGCCTTGGATCGAAGGACTGACGCTCGGCCAAACTCTGGCCGCCACGGCGCAAAAGTTTCCGGATCGTGACGCGCTGGTTTTCCCGTCGCTCGGACTGCGCTGGTCGTTCGCCGGGTTATTGGACGAGGTCGATCGCGCGGCGCGAGGGCTGCTTGCGCTTGGAATCGAGCGCGGTCAGCACGTGGCCATCTGGGCGACAAATGTCCCGCAATGGGTGGTATTGCAGTTCGCCACGGCGCGAATCGGCGCGGTGCTAGTGAACATCAATCCGGCCTATCGGCCGTTCGAATTGGACTACGTGTTACAGCAAAGCGACGCGGTGGCGCTGTTCCTCGTCGATCACTTCAAGACGAGCGATTACTTCGCAATGCTCGCCGAGGTTTTCCCCGAGTTGGCCGCCGGCGTCCCCGGTCAACCGGCCAGCGAGCGTTTTCCGCGCTTGCGCTGGGTCGTTTCTTTGAAAGGAGACACACCCACGGGCGCGAGCTCGTGGGAAGAAATGCTGGCGCGAGGTGAACGAAGCGACAGGAAGGCCGCTACAGCGGATCTCGATGCGCTCGATCGCGCTCTCAATCCGCGCGACAAGATCAACATCCAATACACCTCGGGCACTACCGGATTTCCCAAGGCCGCCACGCTCAGCCATCGCAACCTGCTTTACAACGCCTACTACGTCGGCGATTGTCAGCGGATGAGCGAAGTCGACCGTATCTGCATTCCGGTGCCGTTCTATCACTGTTTTGGCTGTGTGCTGGCCAACATCTGCTCGATCGTCTACGGCGCCGCAATGATCGTCCCGGCCGAATCGTTCGATCCGCGCGCCACCCTAGCGGCCATCGAAGCAGAGCGGGCGACCGTCCTCTACGGCGTGCCGACGATGTTCATCGCGCAGCTCCAACACGAAACCTTCGCCAGCCGAGATTTGTCTTCGCTGCGGACCGGCATCATGTCGGGCAGTCCTTGCCCAATCGAGGTGATGCGGCAAGTGGTGGACCGGATGGGGGCCCGCGAAATCACGATCGCCTACGGCCAGACCGAGGCCTCGCCCGTGATCACGCAAACCCGGTATGACGATCCGCTGGAACTGCGAGTCGAAACGGTCGGCAAGCCCCTCCCCGGCGTCGAAGTCAAGTTGATCGACCCTGCCACCGGCGCCACGCTGGGCGACAATCAGCAGGGAGAGCTCTGCGCTCGTGGCCACGTGGTCATGATCGGCTACTACAACAATTCGGAGGCGACGGCGCTGGCGATCGACGGGGAAGGGTGGCTGCACACCGGCGACCTGGCGATGCGGCAGGCGAACGGCTATTACCGCATCACGGGGCGGATCAAAGACATGGTGATCCGCGGCGGCGAAAACATCTATCCTCGCGAAATCGAAGAATTCTTGTTTACCCACCCGGCGATCGAACAAGCGGCCGTGGTGGGAGTGCCCGACCCGAAGTATGTCGAGGAGCTGTGCGCCTGGATAAAGCTGAAGACGGGGGCGAGCCTCGACGAATGCGCCGTCCGCGATTTTTGCCGCGCGAACTTAGCGCACTACAAGGCGCCGCGCTACGTGAAATTCGTCGAGGTATTTCCGCAAACCGTGACGGGCAAGATCCAGAAGTTCAAGATCCGCGAGGAGATGATCCGCGAGCTCGATCTGAAAGAGCACAAAACGGCGTGAAGGCGGCGGCTGATCAGCGCATGAAAAAGGGAGGGAAGGCAGATCGCCCTCCCTCCCTTTTTGGTTTCAAACGACCCACAGCGGCTTACTTGCCTTCTGGGGCGGCGGGAGTAGCCGGGGCAGCGGGCTCTGCCGGGGCGGCGGGAGCGGCCGGATCGACCGGTTTGGTCTCGGCGGGCTTATCCATGGGCTTATCTTTGTTCTTCTTGGCCGGCTCGCAGCCAATGCTCGCAACGCCAATGCTCAACAGCAACGCCAGAAATCCTAGCTTCTTCATGACAGACGCCTTTCAGCAAAAAAATGTCGGTTTTAGCGGTTTCACCAACGCAGGGCCTCCCTGGAATGGTCCGCTAACTGTTAGAGATACGTATGATTGGGATTTTATTCCCGCAGGCGGTACAATTCTTTTGGGTCTTTTTAAAGGCTGAAACTGCCACGCTAGCCTGGTGATGCCCGCTCATTGCTGGGTTCGCTCAAGTTTTGTTGACCTCTTAGGGAATATTTCGGCCCGCTCGCGGGTCTGAGTTGGGGGGGAAGCGATGGCGGACAACCCAGGCGGAGCCCAGATTGCCCGGCTCGTCGTCGACCACTACTCGGACGTCTACCGCTACGCTTACCGGCTGAGCGGTTCAGCCGCCGACGCGGAAGACCTGACCCAGCAAACGTATCTGGCGGCGCAGCGCAACTTGGCGCAATTGCGGTTGCCAGACAACGCGCGGGCCTGGCTCTACGCGATTTTGCGAAATTGCTACCTGAAGGGGCGCCGTCGCCCCAGTCCGACCAAC
>DASXPZ010000042.1:0-5790 GCA_036493275.1 Pirellulales bacterium | reverse complement strand
CTGGTTTGTCCAGCAGTGCTTGCAGACAAGCGACAGAGGAGCGCTTGCCAGGGCTCAAGAGAAGTGATTCGCCAGTTATTACGGCAACGATCCGGCGTCGACCGACGCTCCTTCTTCCATTGGCACCCGCGGGTCGGGAATCGTCGCTTCGTACTTCTCGTTCACCGCGTCGATGTAGTTTGCCGGAGCGCCGCGCGGCTTCTCGTACGTCTCGAAGATCGGCACCGGCGGGCGTTCGCCCAACGTGCGGGCGGCCGATTGCTGAACCATGGCGACGCGATCCGCGTTCAATACAGGATCTTCGCTACGCAGCACGAAGATGGCCCGATAAGCGGTCGGCGTCTCGTTGATGATTCGGGCGATCTTCAGCCGGCCGGCCTCGGTCAGGGTGGGCGAGTCGGCTTCGAAATACTGCTCGCCCAGCGTATTTTGCAGCCGCCAGCCATTGGCGACCTCCGCGGCGAACGGCTCGCGAACGGCGACGCGATCGACGGTTACAAACGGATCGGGCCAGGCGTTGCTGCGACGAAAATCACGGCAGACGTGCATCCAAGCCCGCTTGACGATGTTCGGCTTCTTCTCGACGACCGGTGGCGCCTCGTCCGGCGGGGCCATGCTGTACGGATCCGCGCAGGCCGCGGCCAGCGGAATCGCCGCAGTCACCACAAAAGCCGCCAGGAACGGTCGTCGGATGATCATCGTATTCTCGCGCGACGAAGAAACTCTGTCAGGAACCAAACGCAGGACGTCGGAAGCCGAAGTTTCGACCGCGGCGAGACTACATTCGACGCGCGCGGCGATCCGTCTAGAGAATCTTTATCGGCCGGGAGGAGGGCGCCACTCAAACCGACCTGGTCTGCGCTAGCCGCACAGCTTGCCACAACTCTGCTAGCTGCCCGTGTTCTGCATGACCGGAAACATTTCGCGGACCATGGTGATAGCAGCCGGCCCGATCAGCACCACGAAGATGCCGGGAAAAATGAAGATCACCAGCGGGAAGATCAGCTTCACCGCGGTCTTGGCCGCTTTTTCTTCGGCCAGTTGCCGGCGCCGGGTGCGCATCGAATCGCTTTGCACGCGCAGCGCTTGGGCGATGCTCGATCCAAACTTGTCGGCCTGAATCAAGATCGCCGAGAGCGAGCGGAGATCGTCGACGCCGGTGCGCAAGCCGAGTTCGTGCAAGACGTCGACGCGCGCCCGCCCCACTTGCAATTGAAAATTGCAGAGCGCGAATTCCTGGGCGATTACGGGGTAGATCTTGCGCATCTCGTCTGCCACGCGGCGCATGGCCTGGTCGAGCCCCAGACCAGCTTCGACGCAGACCACCATCAGGTCGAGCGCGTCGGGCAGGCTGAGAAAAATGGCCTCCTTGCGGCGGCTGATGAGGAACATCAGCACAAGTTGCGGCAAATAGAACAGCCCGCCGGCGAACAGAACGGCCGTGACGGCGCGCTTCTGGCTGGCGTCGCCGGTAACCGCGATCGCGCCGCCGCCAAGGCAGAGACCGACCATCAGGCCCAAGAATTTAAAACCGAGAAAGATCGTCGAGGCCCCCTCGCCGCGGAAGCCGGCGTTGGCCAGCTTGAGCTTCAGCTTGCTGACTTCAAGCTCGCTCTTGGGCTGAAGCGGCGCGGCCAGCGCTGGCGACGCCGCCTCCAGCATCTTGGTCATGGCGTCTTGTTTTTTGGTCACCGTGGTCGGGTCGCGACGACGAGCGTTCGGATTCTTGTATTCGTCCAAACGCTGCGCTGTGCGGGGGCGAGCCGCCGCCACGAAATCCAGCAACCACCAGACTCCGACCGCAATCAATCCGAAGACCGCGAACGGAATCAGCCGCTCGAAATCGATCAGTTCGTGAGCCAGCAGTGTGGGCATGACGTTCATTGCCAGGCGTTCGTCAAACAATGGAGACTTTAAACTTTGATATTGATGATCTTGCGAATGACCAGCGCCCCGATGAGCTGCATCACAATGGCGAACGTCAGCATCTTCGTTCCCATGCGGTCTGTGAACAGCGCCATGATGTAATCGGGATTGAGCCGATAGACCGTAACGAACAGTACCGGAGGCAACGCCAGCAGCACCACTCCGGAGAGGCGTCCTTCCCCGGTCAGCGCTTGGACCTGGCCCCAGATTTTGAAACGCTCGCGAACGATGTAGCCGATTTTGTCGAGAATCTCGGCCAGATCGCCCCCCGTCTGACGTTGCAACACGACGGCGGTCGAGAAGAATTTCAGATCGAGATTCGGCACGCGGGCGGTGAGCGAGTCGAGCGAGTCGTCGATCGTCACGCCCAGGTTTTGCTCTTCGAAGACCCGGCCGAATTCCTTGCCGATCGGCGCCGGCATTTCATCGCGCACCAGGTTGAAGCCCGACGCCAGGCTGTGTCCTGCGCGCAGCGCGCGAGCCACTAGCTCTAGCGCATCTGGCAATTGTTGAGCGAACATCTTCATGCGCTTACGACGGCGATACATCAGCCACAGGAGCGGCATGGCCGCCATGCAGGCGGCGCCAAGCGGCGTGGCGACGGGGGGAAATCCGCAGATCGTGGTGGCAAAGCCGCCAAAGATGGCCAGCCCGCTCGAAATCATGAAGAAACGACTCGGCGTGAGGTTGGTGTCGGCTTGCTCGAACAGCAATTTCAATTTGCCGAATCGAGTGAGCATCGCCTGGACGAACGACGAGCCATTGTCGAGCGAATCGGCCAGCACTCCCGTCTCGCGCAGCAGGGCCTTCTTGGCGTTGGACGAACTGTGACCGGTAAAGACGTCGAGCCGCTGCTCGACCTCCTTGGCCTGGTCCCCCCTCAGTAACTGCATAACGCCGCAAACCAGGGCGGTGACCCCGACGAACGCGGCGATGGTGATACTAAGGGTGGACATTGTGCTTCTTTTGCGGCAATCACTTCGTTTTTAAAATCGCACTGGCGGCGACTTCCACGACACCGAGGCATTGCCGGTTGAGCCGAAAGCGTCGCTCGGCGGTCCATCGCGCATGAGCCCGGCGCGCAAACGCTCCGGCGTCAATCTTGCATCATCACTCGTTGTCGGAAGGCGCTGGCCGGCAGGTGAACCCCAGCCGCTTCGAGCCGATCCATGAAATTCGGCCGGATACCTGTGGAGACAAACCGGCCGAACGCGCGGCCCCCCTCGTCGACGCCATCTTTGACGTAGTGGTAAATGTCTTGCATCACGATCGTGTCCTGCTCCATGCCCAGGATCTCGGTGATATGCGTAATTTTGCGCGGTCCTCCCTGCAAGCGGTTGGCCTGAATGATCAAGTCGACGGCGCTGGCGATCTGCTGCCGCATCGCCTTCAGCGGAAGATCGAAGCCGGCCATGGTGATCATCGTCTCGATACGGGCGACGCCGTCGCGCGGCGTATTGGCGTGGATCGTGGTCAGCGAGCCTTCGTGACCGGTGTTCATGGCTTGCAACATGTCGAGCGTTTCGGCGCCGCGGCATTCGCCGATAATGATTCGCTCCGGCCGCATACGCAGAGCGTTGCGGACCAGGTCGGTGGCGGTAATCGCGCCTTTGCCTTCGATGTTCGGCGGCCGAGTTTCCAACCGCACCACGTGATCTTGCTGCAATTGCAATTCGGCGGCGTCCTCGATCGTGACGATGCGGTCCGAATTCGAAATGAAGCTCGATAGCGAGTTCAAGAGCGTCGTCTTGCCGGAGCCGGTTCCGCCCGAAATCACGATGTTCAAGCGGGCCTTGATGGCGCCTTCGAGCAGCATCACCATTTCGGGCGTCAAGGCCTTGTAGTTGAGCAAGTCTTCCAGCTTGAGCGGATTGGCGCCGAAGCGGCGAATTGAAACCGCCGCGCCATCGAGCGCCAGTGGCGGAATGATCGCGTTCACGCGGGAGCCGTCTTGCAGGCGTGCGTCGACCATCGGACAGACTTCGTCCACGCGCCGCCCGACTTTCGAGACGATGCGGTCGATGATCTGCATCAAGTGGGTGTTATCGCGAAAGGTGACGGAGGTTTTCTCCATCTTCCCCTTGCGCTCGACATAGATGTTCTTCGGGCCGTTGATCAGAATGTCGCTGATCGTTGGGTCTTTGAGCAGCATTTCCAGCGGCCCGAGGCCGAACGTTTCGTCGAGCACCTCGTCAACCAGCCGCTCGCGCTCATTGCGATTGAGCAGCGTGTCCTCGGTGTCGCACAGATGCTCGACGACCAGACGAATCTCGCGCCGCAGGACGTCTCCCGCCATGTCGCCGACGCGAGTCAAGTCGAGCTTTTCGACCAGCTTGCCGTGGATGTGGCGCTTGAGATCCTCGAACGAGTTCTCAGCGGATTTTTCTCGGTTGAGTGTCGGCGGGGCTTTGGCCATGGGTCGTGTGGTAATTCTGATGGAGTCGTGGCGATCTACGAAACATGCGGCGTCGCGCGCAGCGGCGCCGCGATCGGAAACATTTCCCGATAATCTGCCAGAGGAAGTCTAGCTCGCAGAGATGGAATGCGACGCCTGATGCGCAGAATCGGATAGCGTGGCGTTTTGGCGACAAACCCCCGGCCCAGAGCGGACATTTCTCGCGGTTCTCCCTCTCCCGTCGTGAGAGGGCCGGGGTGAGGGAGAGGCGATGTAGGGCGTTTACATTAGCTGAGAGGTAGCGCGGCGCAGCCCTCATCCGGCTCACTGCGAGCGCCCCTCTCCCGCGGCGCCCAGAGGGTGCCCGGGGCTGGGGTGAGGGAGAAGCGGATAAGGGCGATCACCCCCATGAAGACGCGACGGAAAGCCAAATCCTATCGCGGCGATTCTCACCGCGCGGGGTATCCCGTGTTGCGCGTTTTTCCGTTTGCAGATATGCTGTCGGCACTATTTCGGCGGAATCGTGAGGGCGTTGTCGTTCCCTCCCCACGACGGCGGTCATCCACTGTAAACGGCCAGGTCGACTTCCGCGTTTCGGTCTTCGAGACCTGCTCGGCGTTCACTCACGTTAGGGCCTGGCTGCTCGCCAGGGCGCCTGAAGCGCCCCGTTGCGTCGAAGGCTTCGACGAGCTCGTTACCTCCCTCGCCGCTTCGACTGCTACTGGCTGGAACGACACCTTCCAGGCGGGACTTTCACCCGCTGAGGACACGCGCCTTCGCACGGCGCCCAGTTTTTTCACCCCACGGTCATGTTTTATTAAGCCGTTGGGTGAGACAGGAATCGTCATTGCTGATGCAGTTCGACTATCACGACGGCCTTTGTTGGTTCGCTCTCTTCAATCCAAGCATCACTCACTGTTCCGGCGTCGTCACTTGTCGCGTAGCAGGATGTGTTTTGCCACATGCTCGCGTATCGGCTCGATAGCTCAGCGAAGTCGAGGGACTCGATCTCCAACGCCGTCGGCTGTTTTGCAGGATCGTGTGATCGCGACTTGCCAATTTTTCCGACGAGGACCATGCCAGGGGTTATCGTGGTGCCCTTCTTAGGCAAACCATTCTCGTCGAGGTGCGCCGTCAACAAAGAGTCAACGACCGGTAACAAGTCCCAGGTAAGCTCTTCCGGCTCGCCAAGCTCATCAATACCTCTAGTAACTTCAATTCGCTTGTAAGTCATTTCGAGAGCGCTTTAATTGGGAGAATAAAAGGGGACGAGTTCTTCGTCGTGCCGACGGCCACATTCCGGCTCTTGTACTGCTTCGTGGTCCTCGGCCTGGATCGTCGCCGCGTGCTCCATTTCAACGTCACGGCGAACCCCTCGGCCCAATGGACAGCGCAGCAAGTGGTGGAAGCTTTCCCGTACGACGCGGCCCTGCGGTTCTTGCAGCGCGACCGGGACGGCATTTACAGTG
>DASXPZ010000041.1:0-3192 GCA_036493275.1 Pirellulales bacterium | reverse complement strand
GATCGTAGCGCATCTCCCCAAAAGTCCGCTGCGATCGACGCTCGTGCAGATTTGTGGCTGGGCGACGGCCGCGATGTGCGGGACGTATATCGTCTCTCCGCTCGACGTCGTGCCGGACGTCTTCTTCCCCTTCGGCTTCATTGACGACATTCTGGCCGCCGTCGCCGGCTACAAGGCGGCTAAGGCGGCCTGGGACGCCGGCAAAGAGAAGGCCGCAATGAAGACGGCGGAAGCCGACAACGCTCCCGAAAACACGGTCAGTAAGTAGTCTCGCCACACTCGGATTGCGAAACCGGAGACAAGCGTATGAACCAGGAAGCGATTCAATACCTGCCGATCGGTCAAATCGAATGCGATCCGCAGGTGCGGGAGCGATTCGACGAGCAGCAACTGATCGGTCTGGCGCGCAGTATTCAGGAAGTCGGTCTGCAACAACCGATCCGCGTTCGCCGCACGGGCGAACGGTTTGTAGTGATCGACGGTGAGCGGCGTTTGCGGGCCTCGCGCCTGACGAAACTGACGCTGGTCCCCGTGATCGTGGAAGGAAAGGACCTTTGCGACGGGGAGGTGATTCAGCGGCAGTTGATCGCCAATCTCCAGCGCGCAGGACTTTCGGCCTGCGAGCGGGCGCGGGCCATTCAGCGGCTGATGGAGGCCACGGGCTGGCCGGTTACCGAAGCGGCCGGCAAGTGTGGGATTTCGGGTTCCACGGCGACGCGGCTCCTGGCGATCCTCGGTCTGCCGGAGGCAATCCAGGCCAGCATCGACGCCGGAAAGATCCCTGAAAGCGCCGGTTATCTGCTCAAGCGCGTCGACGATCCCGAAAAACAGGCTGCGCTGGCGGCGCAATTGGCCGAAGGCCGGCTCACTCGCGACGCGCTGATTGGCCAGGTCAAGGCGGAACGCAAGGCGCCGAGCAACCCAAAGGCTGGACAGCGGGCTACCGCGTTGCTGCCATCCGGCTATTCGATCACGGTTACTGGCAACGAGCTCACGCTCGACCGCATGGTCGATTGCCTCGAAATCGCCCTGACGAAGCTGCGAAAACTCCGGTCGCGCGGTGTCGATCTGGCCGCGGCGTGTCGGATCCTGCGCGAGGAAGCTCATGCGGAATCGAAACGTAAGGCGGACAGCCCATCCCAGCCGGCAGGAGCAACCCCATGACCGACGATCAACTCATCGGCTTTTGCCTTTTTGGCCTCTGCCTGCTGGCGCTGGCCATTCATCAAAAACGGCGTCGCGGCCGGCTCGATCATCGACTGTTCCATTGGACGAAACAAGATCCTTTCACGGTGCGCGACCTGCTCAACGGAGGCGTTTGTGTCATCGGCCGGGTTGGGTCCGGCAAGACAAGCTCGTCCGGGACGATGCTGGCCCAGGCGATCGTGAATTACCGCAATTCCGGTGGCTTGATCTGCGCAGCGAAGCCTGGTGAGGACCTCAAACTCTGGCGAAAAATCTTCGCGCGGGCAGGGCGTAGTAAAGACCTGCTGGTCTTTGAGCCTAACGGCAAACTTCGCTTCAACTTCCTGGCCGAAGCGATGCGGCAAGGGGGCTCGACCCGTGAAATCACCAAGTGTATTACCACGATCGGCGAGACGCTCCGTTCGAGCGGCCGACAAGGCCGCAGTGGTGACGGTGAGTTCTGGGAACGCGAACAGGAACGGATGATCTACAACGCCGTCCAGGTCGTCAAACTGGCGCGCGGGACCGTCACGGCGCCCGAGCTACAAGAATTCATCACGACGGCTGCGGCCAACGCGACGCAGCTGAGCGATGAGGCATGGCGGAGCGGATTCCACTGTCGGGCAATGGAAGCCGCGTTTCACGCCCAGAAATCAAATTTCGACGCGCACGACCTGCAACTGGCTCAGGATTATTGGTTGGGCGAAATCCCGACAATGGCCGACCGCACCAAGTCGAGCATTTTGGTCGGCGTTTTGGGCGTGCTGCACACATTCAACACGGGGATGGTTCGCGAGCTCGTCTCAACGACGACCAACGTGAGTCCGGAGCAGATGCTCCGGCGCAAGTGGATCCTGGTCAACATGCCGCCAGCCGTCTACGGCGACGCCGGAAGCTTCATTAACGCGGGTTGGAAGTATTTGGCGCAGAAGGAGATTCTCCGCCGGGAAGCGCGGCACAGCGATCCGATCAACGTCATCTGGTGCGACGAGGCGGCCCAATTCTGCAACAGCATGGACCAGCACTACGTCTCCCAGTGCCGCTCGCATTTGGGATGCCTGATCTATCTCTGCCAGTCACTCCACTCGTTTCACGCCACGCTCAAAGGAGAGGACGGCAAGCAGCAGGCCCAGGCCCTGTTGGCCAATTTTGGGCATCGGGTCTTCCATGCCCTCGGTGATATCGAGACGGCCGAATGGGCCAGTGGTCTGATCGGCGCGCGACTGGAAACGTTCATGGGCGGCTCGATGCAGCCTTCCCAGGGCATCTATGACGATCTGATGGGCAATTCCCAGTACTCGGGGACTTTCAGTTCGCAATACGCGCCGATCTTGCAAACGACCGAGTTCTTGAGCGGCCTGAGAACCGGCGGCCGCAAAGCGGGCTATATGTGCGACGGGATCGTGATCCGTTCGGGCGAACCTTTTTCCAATGGCGAAAACTGGCTCCGCATGGCCTTCATGCAAAGGTGAACGATGTTTAACCAACCGTATCAACAACCCGGCACCGGATTATGGATTCGCGGCATCGTGAATCTCTGCTACCTCGCGCTGAGCGGCTATGTAACCTGCTTTACTCCGTTCCTGCGGCGCAATTTTGGGCGCGGCGCGCTGGGGATCAACGCCGCCATCGCGTTCGTGATCATCATGTTCTACAGGCTGGCGCACCCGGAAAGTCACATGTTGGGCGAATTTCAGCTGCTCTGGATGGCGTTCGTCGTGATGCAGTGGTTCCGGACCGCCTGGCTTACCAAAAAAGGAATCGCGATCCACAGCAGGTGCGATGGATACCCGTGGTTGGGCTATGCGCTGCCATTTGTGAAGCAAGAGCCGCTGGCGCGGGTCATCGAGTTTCTGGGCCTGCTCTTTTTCGGCGTGTCGCTGGGGCGCATTGACATGCCGCTCAGCGCGTTCCTGGTGTTTGGCTCATTGGCGCTTCTGGTGAAGGGGGGAATCGATAGCGAGATCGACCGCAAGCGATTGCAAGCGATGCGAGACGCCGAGCTGG
>DASXPZ010000040.1:0-9312 GCA_036493275.1 Pirellulales bacterium | reverse complement strand
AACTGCCAGTTTTCGGATAGGCTCTTGGGACTTTACTGGCGAAGTGGGCGCGTGCGTAAGGCGGAGCGGCAAGACCACACTTTGGTATGCCGTAGGAAATCCCGTGCCGTCCGAGATGAAAATGGGCCAGAGATCGCCTAGGGCGGTATAATTTGGCGCTGGGGAAAGGCGGGTTGGCGATTCGCACGTCGCAAACTCGGGTGAGAGCCGGACGCTCTGCGCATTTTCACTTTTTGCCGCGGTTGTCTCGCGGATATTGAGACTTCATGTCGAAACGATCAGGCGGAAAGGGGCCAAAGCGGAGCAAGGGGACCGAAGCGCCGGTCCCTGCGCCACCGGTTGCGATCGAACCGGCTGGCGGCGAACCAGTCTGCAATCTCGAAGCGACCGGAATGGCAGCCGCCGAGCCAGTTGAACCCGCCCCGGTGGACGAACCTGAGCTCGAATCGTCGGCCACGCCAATTGAAGCGGCGCCCGCCACGCTCGGCTTCGCCTACGCCGCCAGCAAAGTCCGCCAGTTTCCCACCACGCCGGGCGTCTATCTGATGAAGGACGCGGCGGGGGTCGTGATCTATGTCGGCAAGGCAGTCAACCTGCGATCTCGGGCAGGCAGCTACTTTCTGAAGGCCGCGGCCGAAGACCACCGGACCGCGGAACTGTGCCGGGAGATCGCCGACGTCGATTTTTTGGAGGCCGATAGCGAGGTTGATGCCCTGCTCGTCGAGTCGCGGTTGATCAAAGACGTTCAGCCCAAGTTCAATCGCGATTTGAAGGACGACAAGTCGTTTCCGTATTTGGAAATCTTCATTCGCGAGGATTTTCCGCGAGTCGAGTTCACGCGCGAGCCGAGCGAGCGCGGCACCAAGCTCTACGGCCCTTTCGCCAACGCCGGCAGCCTGCGCGGCGCCATCCAGGTTCTGCAAAAGATCTTCAAGTTCCGCACGTGCAGCCTCGACATCGACGAAGGGGACGAAAAGTGGCGCTGGTTCCGTCCCTGCCTGCTGCACAGCATTCAACAATGCACCGCGCCCTGTAACCTGCGAATCAGCAAGGAAGAATACCGCCGCGACATCGCCCGGCTACGGATGTTTTTGGAAGGGAAAAAGACGTCGCTCTTGAAAGAGATGCGGGCCGAAATGAAAGCAGCCGCCGACGAGCGCCGCTTCGAAAAAGCGGCCCGGCTGCGCGATGAGATCCACGCGCTCGAAACGCTCGACCGCCGCGGCGAGCTCGATACCCACGTCCAGCCCGAGGTATTTTACATCGACCCGAAAAAAGGCCTCGCCGGGCTGAAGAAGGTGCTCAAGCTCGACGAAACGCCGCGAACGATCGAAGGGGTGGATATTGCGCACCTGGGCGGGGGCGAAACCGTGGCGAGCCTGGTGCAGTTCATCGACGGGCTTCCGTTCAAGCCGGGCTACAAGCGTTTCAAAATCCGCGGCGTGACCGGCATCGACGATTTCGCCAGCATCCACGAAGTGGTCGCCCGCCGCTTCAAACGATTGAGCGACGAAGGAGAGATCTTCCCGGACGTGCTGCTAGTCGACGGCGGCCGAGGGCAATTGAACGCGGCGCTGGCGGCCTTCACGGCGCTGGAGATCCAACCGCCGACGGTCATTTCGCTGGCGAAGCGCGAAGAAGAGATCTACGTCGGCGACCTGCCCGCCCCGCTGCGATTAAGCCGGCACTCCTACGCGCTGCGGCTGTTGCAATACGTGCGCGACGAGGCCCACCGCTTTGCCCAACACTACCACCACATCTTGCGGCGGAAATCGACGTTGGGGGAGTGACGATTCATGAGCGGCAGGGCGCGAGCCCTCCGGTTCTTCGATTCTTTTGTTGATCGACGCCACACGGCAGTTCCACCGGGCGGCTTGCGCCGCTCCGCTTACGGGACGCGAAACGCTTGTTTTTCCGCGGGCGAATATCCGGCCGGTTGTCCAACCTTGCCTTCAGACCTAGACTTATGTTGTTCGGCGCGGCGTTGAATTCCCTGCCCGCCTGCACGTTCCGCTCCCACTTCTCCCCTGCCTTCCGCCATGCCTGCTGACGAAGAAGAACTGTACCAGGAACATATCCTCGAACATTACGAGGACCCGTACCACCGTGGGCACGCGGCCGGGGCGACGCACGCGCATGAGGATGACAACCCCCTCTGCGGCGACGTGGTGCGGATCGAACTGGCCCTGGGGCCTGATGGCAAGATTCAGCAAATCTATTTCGATGGCGACGGCTGCTGCATCAGCCAGGCCGCGGCCTCGATGCTGGTTGAGCATTTCGATCAGCACACCCTCGAAGAGGTCAAGCAGTTCAAGGCCGAGGACATGCTGCGGTTGTTCGGGGCGAAGCTGACGCCCAATCGGCAGAAGTGCTGCCTGCTCTCTTGGCGCGTGTTGCAATCGGCCATCTATTCGCCGACGGCCGCCGGATCGTCTGCGCAACAACCCAATGAAAACGGCGCCTCGCGGAATGGAGCTTCTTGATGAGCGTCGCCACGCCGGTCTTGCCGTTGGATCCACACGCCTACCGGGCCGACTTTCCGATTCTGTCGATCCTGCTGCGCGGCGACACGCCGCTAGTCTATCTGGATAACGCCGCCACCACGCAGCGACCGCGGCAGGTGATTCAGTCGCTGGTCGACGTCTACGAAAAGCAATACGCCAACGTCCACCGCGGCATTCATTGGCTCAGCGATCAGAGCACCGACCTGTACGAAGAAGCCCGCGAAAAAGTCCGGGTCTTCATCAATGCGCCCCATCGCGAAGAAGTGATCTTCACCTACGGGACGACCGAGGGGATCAATCTGGTGGCGCGGAGTTGGGGCGCCGCCAACATCACGGCCGGCGACGAGATCGTGCTTACCGAAGCCGAGCATCATTCGAATCTCGTTCCGTGGCAACAACTGGCCGCCGAGCGCGGCGCCGTGCTGCGTTACATCCCGATCACCGCCGACGGCCAGCTCGACATGGAAAAGCTGCCGAGCCAGCTCGGCCTGCGCACCAAAATGGTCGCCGTCGCGGCGATCTCGAACGTGCTGGGGGCGATGAACCCGATCGAAGAGATCGCGCGGCAGGCGCACGCGGTGGGCGCGGTCGTGCTGGTCGACGCGGCGCAAAGCGCGCCGCATGAGCCAACCGACGTGCAGGCGCTTGGCGTCGATTTTCTCGCCTTCAGCGGTCACAAAATGATGGGGCCCACCGGCGTGGGCATTCTCTGGGGCCGGCGCGAATTGCTCGACGCCATGCCGCCGTTCCTCGGCGGAGGAAGCATGATCCGCCGCGTGCGGCTCGATGGTTTCGAACCGGCCGAATTGCCGGCCAAGTTCGAAGCAGGCACGCCGCCGATCGTGCCGGCCATTGGGCTGGGAGTGGCGATCGACTATTTGAACACCGTCGGGCTCGCCAGAATTCACGCCTACGAGCAATTGCTCACCGCCCGCGCGCACGAGGTGCTGGCGAGCGTGGGCGGCGTGAGAATCTTTGGTCCGGAGCCCGCCGCCAAGAGCGGCATCGTCAGCTTTACGGTCGAAGGGGTCCACGCCCACGACATTGCGCAGTTGTTGGATCGCGAAGGAATCGCCGTCCGCGCCGGGCACCACTGCGCCATGCCGCTGCACAAGCGATTGGGAGTCAACGCGACGGCGCGCGCGAGCTTCTATTTCTACAACACGCTGGCCGAAGTCGACCAATTGGGAACGGCGCTGAGCAAGGCGAAGCGCGTGTTCAAGAAGAAGTAACGCGGCGCAGGGCGTCATCTCCAATGAAGCGCCACATGGCGTTCCGGGAGCGCGAGGCTCCTGCCGAGCCGTGAAGCGCGTTGGATCGCGCATCGAACATCACTTCCGCGCTCTGAGAAAGGCAACATCAAGGAGAGCGATTTCGCAGAGATCTCGCTCCTCTTTCGAGATTCTCGCGCAGAATCCTGTGATCAGGCCCGCCGGACGAAGTTGTTCCGTCTTGCGAATTCTGGCCGAAGCGCGTCGTCTCGCTGAAAGCGGCGCACGGATCAGCGGGAGCTTCGCCCTCCCGGTTGCCGGTTGGTCTGACGCGGCGTTGGCTTGCCGACGAACAAGGACGACGCGAGGACCATGGCGCCGGCGGCGACGAGCGCCAGTCCCGCGTACGTAAATCCGCGCATCCGCTTGACCTCTCGGCGGTGCGCTTCCACGATGGGGAGCTCGGATCGATCGAGCTCCTGGGTCGCCATTTGCTCCCAGGCCTCAATCAATTTGTCGGCCTTCATCGCCCCGACTTCCGCGTCGATCGCCTGAATGAAGCGGGGATCGATGGTCACCGGAGGGTCGGAGGGGGGCGTCATGCACCAAAAGCCGGCGGCGATCGCCAAGCCGCACGCCGTGATCATTCCTCCGATCAGCAGCAAGCGCTGTCGCGCTCCCCAATCGGCGTGCGGGCGTGTCGCCGGTTCCTCTTCGACCTGCTCCAGCCGCGACAGCTCGCGAAACGTGGGCGCTTTAACGGTCTGGCCACAGCGACAGCGCAAATCGAGACCTGCCTGGCTGGCGTCGATCCGCAGCTTTTCGCCGCACGCGCAGGGGAGGAGATAAACCTTACTCATCGTGAAGAACGAACCAACTTTTAGAGGCTGACGAAGAACAGCGGAGCGGCCCACTACCTATCATAGTCCATCCGTGCGCGGCGCCGAATGGCGCCATTGGCCCGGCTTCAGCGTAAATCAGGCGCCATTTCAATCCGGAACGGCCGAGCCGCGCGACGCCCACCACGGAAGCGTGATCCCGCCATCAATGCCTAACGACGTCCCGGTGATGTAATCGCTGCCCGGATCGCAAAAAAAGATCACGCCGCGGGCGACTTCGTCGGGCCGCCCCATCCGCCCCCACGGAAGCTTTCCTTGGGCTCGTTGGATCTGGTCCTCGCTGGCGTATTTGCGCTCGCCCGGCGTGTCGGTCCAGCCGGGATGGATCAGGTTGACGCGGATCCGATGTTCGACCAGCTCGATCGCCGCGGTGCGTCCCATCGAATCGATCGCCGCCTTCGACATATTATAGGCCATCGCGCGGGGAACCGGCTGAAAGGCGTGGGGCGAGCTGATCAGCACGATCGAGCCGCCTGCGCCTTGCGAGATCATCTGCCGCGAGCTGGCCCGCAGGGCGTAAAACGCGCCCCACATCGTCACCTGCACCGTGCGGTGAAAGCCGTCGAGATCGGCTTCGTAAAACGGCGCGCGATCGCTATAGGCGGCGTTGGTGACGGCAATGTCGAGGCGGCCGAATTGCGACACAGTCTCGGCCACGGCCCGCTCGACGGCCGCGTTGTCGCCGACGTCGGTTTCAATGAAAGTTGCCCGGCCGCCTGCGGCGCGGATCGCTTCGACCGAGGCCTGGGCCTCATCGCGATGGGCAATATCCAACAGCGCCACGTCGGCGCCCGCTTGTCCGAGCGCCAGAGCCGCCGCCCGACCAATCCCCATGCTGGCCCCAGTGACCAGCGCCACCTTTCCCTTGAGAACCACGATCGTGCGCCTCTTCGTTCAGAACCGACAAATCCGAAAGACTCTGCTTCCGTGATCCGTCATGCTATCTGGGTCAGGGAGAACGGACAAGCGCGGCGGAAATCAACTCGAAAAATCCCAAGAGACTTCTACGCCGGGCAATAGCTGCTTGAGCCACTTTTCATAGTCTGCGTCGGACGAGCCATTCGAGGTTTCGCTGATGGGCTGCTCATCACCGACCGGCGAAAAATAGTAATCGGTCGGCGGGGCTGCTTTCTGCGAGCCGCTAGTAGAACCTAATTGTGGATACGCGCCGATATTGTGCATGTCGATCGTCTTTAAAGAGGGCGCGGCGCGCAGTCGCGCCAGCGCCTGACCGTCGAACGAACATCCAGCAAGTGTCAGGACTCGCAAGTTCTTGCATTCGGCAATCGCGGCGAACGCCTCGGCGTTTAACTGGGCTTCTCCCCATGCCAGTACCTGCAGATTTGAAATATGAGGGATGGTCCGAAGCATTGCGCTGTCGAGCTGGATGGAATAAATGGTGAGCTCGCGCAGGCGGGGCCAGTCGCGAAAGTATTGAACGCAGCTCCCGGTCAGCATGCGGCGTTGTTCCGACACAGCAAGCTCTTCGATCTGACTGGCGAGTGGCGCCAGGCGCGCGTAGTCTTCGTCGCTAAGGTACGTATTGCGGAGTGTCAGCGTCCTCACTCTGCGCAATTGCGTGATCGCGCCGACTGCTTGATCCAGTTCCTCAAGCGCAAGGGGGCGCCGCATCTGGTCTATCTTCCGGCCATGCAGCCTGACTCCCACAACCTTCAAAAAGAAATCATCGCCGGCGATGGAGCGCAGCCAGGCCGGGGCGCGTATCTCTTTTGCCTGGCGGTCGTACGACACATCTCCGCCGAGCTGAGAAATCTGCTGCACTGCCAGCCGCTGTCGATGAGCTCCATTTGCCCAAACGCCAAGCCAAAGGCAGAGGATTGTCGCCGCAACCAGCATCCCCCGCAATGAAAACTGAAACCAGCGGTGGCGAGTTGAAGCGGGGCGTCTCATGTGTCGTTCCAGGGAAAGCAGTGCGAAGTTTCCAGGAGAGCGAGCCTTTGAGCGCTCTTTCTGCGGAAAGCATCGGTCGTTGCTCGCCCCCTTCCTTCCTTCCTTCTTGTCAGTTGTTGATCCAGAATTCGGACACTTCGATGCCCGGCAATATTCGCTTGAGCCATGCGGTGAACTCATCGCGGGTAGTGTCAAAGGAACTGACGATTGTTCCGAAACCGGTAGGAGGAGTAGCAGAATAAGGATTTGCAGTATCAAAGGGTGAACTCTTAGCGAAGAAGTGATAATCGAACTTTTCGCTGGCGCCTTGTTGGGTTGACCCTCGATCCTGGCGGCCGACGACCATATTCATCAAGTGAACCCGCTCTAAGTGTCTCGTTCCTTTGAGCACGATCAGCGAATCTCCATCAAACTCGCACCCCCATAACGTTAGTGATCGCAGATTTCCGCATTGGCAAATTGCCGTGAAGGCTTGCGCGTCGAGCGGGCAACTCGACCAGGTGAGATGTTCAAGAGCCGGCAGATCGGCGACGTGCGAAAGAGCCGCCGCCTTGAGATTACCCGATCCCATGTCCAAGCGCTTCAGCCGCGGCCAGCCGCTCAAGTGTCGCAAGCCGGAACCAGTCAGCTTGCCGAAAGGAAGCTCGTAGAAATAGAGCTCTTCGAGTTGATGTTTGAGGGGCGCCAGACGAGCGAGGTCATCATCCAGAACGCCCGTATCCTTAAACGTCAAACGACGCAGTCGGGGCAAGGACCGCATGGCGTCAACTACTTCGTCTAGCTTTTCGAGCGGCGTATCGAGATGGACGCCGTCGACGGTGCGAAAAAAATCATCCCCTGCCAGCGTTTTCAGCCAGGCCGGCGCGCGTACCTCGTCGGGTCGCCGATCGTAAGCGACGAGTCCATTTGCTTGCACGATCCGCTGCACGGCAAGGCGCTGTTGATGGGCGCGATTCGCCCGCGGGCCGAGCCAGAGACAAAACAGCGTCCCCACCACGAACATGGTCCGCAGGCTGAACTGCTTTCGAGCAAGCCGGCAGAGAGTAACCGAGAGAGGAGTGTCCGTGAGTCTAACTCGATCCTAGCAATTCGTTGGCACCGAAGAATAAATTGGCGGCTTCAGCCCATATCCTAGAGAGTCGATAATCGAAGCCTTCCGCGCTCGCCGGGATCTTGCATGAAGGACTGAAATTACCCACTTGCCCGATTTTCCAGAAATTCTCCATTTGGACGCGCGATTCTATTCCGGCCTGTCACTTTTCTTCTTCGAGATGGCGGCCGGGTCACAAGCCCCCAGAGGACTCCGACAGTTCGAAACGGATTCAAAGATTAATTCGGCTCGAATCGTACTATGCTTCGTTGCCCCCGCAACTTTGACGGTGCCGGGAAATCCGACCAAGCGCTGTCAAAAATTCGGCCATACCGTGATGGGCCCATGTGTACTTGGGATCGTCGCTCAACCCGTGGACGACGCTTAAAACCCCCATCAACGACATTGCCAATTGGCTTGAGAACCAGGCTCATCGATCCCTGCGAAGAGGTCGGGCAGACCGCCGGCAAGATCGAGTGTCAAGAGCGGCTGGGCGGAATGCTCAAGTACTACTACCGCGACGCCTGAGCAAAGTGTTTCAGCCCGGCCCCGACTGCGCTCGCTCCGCGCGCAAACCTCGCAAAAAACGCCAGCGGACGCCAGATTTGGGCCGGCGGTCTGCGGACGCCAGCCCAAATTCGATCTCCGCCGAGATTGCTAACTCCCGACCAATCAAGGACCTTCAGAGCGGTTGGGTTAGAGGCGGGGCGGTTTATGGTACTCTTGACCTTTGAATTGCGAAACGACTTCTTCCGGCCGATCGGCTGCAAGTCGAATGGTAAGTGTCGTGGCAGCAACGACTCCCCGCAATCGGAACCATTTTGGGTCTATGCAACTCCGCATTGTGTTGCGGCGAAGATGCGTGGAGATGCTCACTATGAAGATCCCGAATGAGATCCTGGAAGGGTACCGTCGTCGGCTGGCATCGGCAAGGGTTTCGTTTGTATTGGCGCTGGAAATAGCGGAGTAGCGGCAATGGCCGACCGCGCGTCGATCGCCATGTGCCAGCGCTGATCCGCCGCATGTCGCGCGACAATCCGCTGTGGGGCGCTCCCCGGATTCAATCCGAGCTGCGACTGCTTGGCCACGATTTCGCGGAATCGACCATCGCGCTCTACATGGACCGACGGTACAAGCCGCCGTCGCCCAACTGGAAGACCTTTCTGGCCAATCATCTTCCCGAAATTGCCGCTATCGACTTCTTCGTCGTGCCGACGGCCTCATTCCGGCTCTTGTACTGCTTCGTGGTCCTCGGCCTGGATCGTCGCCGCGTGCTCCATTTTAACGTCACGGCGAACCCATCGGCCCAATGGACAGCGCAGCAAGCGGTTGAAGCTTTCCCATACGACGCAGCCCCGCGGTTCTTGCAGCGCGACCGGGACGGCATTTACGGCGACGATTTCCGACGCCGGATCAAGAATCTGGGCATTGAAGAAGTCGTCAGTGCGCCGCGCAGCCCGTGGCAGAATCCATATGTGGAACGGTTCATCGGCACGCTCCGGCGTGAGCTGCTCGATCATGTGATTGTGCTCAACGAAACCCACCTGGAACGGCTGTTGGCCGATTACCTGGATTACTACCACCAGTCGCGGACGCATCAGTCACTCGATTGCAACGCGCCGGAGCGCCGCATAGTCGAGCCGCCGGAAGGCGGAAAAGTCGTCGCCATTCCGCAGGTCGGCGGCTTGCATCACCGC
>DASXPZ010000039.1:0-7837 GCA_036493275.1 Pirellulales bacterium | reverse complement strand
GAACGTAGCCCCGCTGAGCAAGCAAAGGCGATGGCTTCAGGTTGCCGAGATGAATTTTCGCGCCGGGCGATATTACGATGGCGCCGGCGTATTCCTCAGGGTAACTCGCCGCGATCTCAAGTCCTACTTGAGCACCCTGTGAAAAGCCCATATTGATGACTTGTCCTTTATTGATTGATACGCGATCGCCCACTTCGGCAAGTGCGTCCCGCAGTCGTTTAGCGTCCTTTTCGATTTCCTCCGTCCACACAAAACTGTTCGGTCCATTCGGCTTGGACCCGCTCACTCCAATCAATGCGACGTTCATTTCGTCCGCGAATTTCTGGCAACTTTCGTCGACGAAACTTTCCGGACGAGAACCTAAGCCGTGGAGCCAGATCACCGCTGGAATGGCAGCAGGTTGTTTGTAGCCTGTGGGGAGTATCAAAATCGTGCGTGCGATTGGCGCGCTCTCGAAGTATTTGTTGCAATCCAGCATATACTGGAACACCGTTTCCCACCGAGAATCGCGCCGTAGTGATTCTAAATCCACGTCGCGTCGGGCATGGCGAGTGTCTACGCCTTCGTCAATCGCAGCGATCTGTAACCAATAGAATGCCGCTTCGATTTGACCCACTTGGGCGAGATAACAGGCGAGGTCGTACTGTCCTCGTTTCGTTGATTGGACGTACCAATATTGAGACGCGGCAGCCACGTTATAGAACTTGCCATTTGCCGCCTTTCGGGCAAAGAGGAACAGCTCACCGCTATCCATGTTTTTCAGATCATTATCGCCGAGCCGCTCCGGTAGCGCAGCGGGAACAGCCAATTGCAGCGGGGGAACAGGTTTCGCTGGCGCAGGGGGCAGAGTACTCGGTTCTACTGAGGCAGATGTCTCAGAACTCGTCTCATTTGGTTTGGATGGCGAATTCGTTGCCGAAGTACAGGAGACGTTAAGGACCGCCAACAGGACGAGCGTCAGGCACTGAAAGAATCTACAAGGCATTGATCGGCCTTTCGTGATCAGACTGAGATTCATATCCGATGTCTTCGCCAATTTTGAGTCGGAAGGCGTGCTTTGAGGAGCCCTCGCCAACGGAAAAGAAGTAGATTTACCTCCTGTCGTTTTCTAATTCGGCGCGACCGCGATCGGCGGCGCCACCGCGGGGGTCACGCAGAGCCGCCGCGGTCGCTCGCGGGCCGGTAGCAGCATGACTTGCGCGTGGTACGGGTCATCATCGGGAACGCTATCGACGGCGCGGCAAGTGGCGTCGGCCCCCAGGCCGGCGTAAACGACGATTGAATAGCGCGGATTCTTGGGATTCGGTCCGGCGGCGATTACGGCGCTGCGGGCACTGGCGTAAGTGTCGCCGCGAACGGTGAACGAGCCCAATCCGAACGTGATCGGCAAGGCCCCGGCAAATTTCGCCGCCAGCCGGTTCGTCGCCGGACGGCCGATGAGCAATAGGTGATGCCCGGCCAGCGCCGCTTCGTCCAGCTCGCTATCCGCGCGGATGGGGATGGCGACGTTGCTCCAGCGGCGGGCGATCTTGGCCTGCAATTGCACGGCCGCCTCACGCTGCGCCGCGCGATCGGCCAGCGTGCCGTAGACGATGATAGCCTGCTCGGGCTCTTCTTCGAACGAATCGATCGACCAGAAGCCCCCTGGCGGCGCCAGCGAAGCGTCGGCCGCGCTGAGCCACTTGTCGAAGAAGGCGTCGAGCGAACGGCCCGCCGCCCCCTGCGCCGCTTTGCGGAAGTCGGCGGTCGAGATTTCTTGCCCGGCGTGGGCCTGCCCGAAATCGTCCATCAATTTGTCGAATTTGTCGGCGCCTAGTTCGCCCCGGAGCGCGGCGAGCAATAGCACTCCTTTGCCGGCGGCAATGTTGTACCACTCGGCGCTCGTAGGCTCACTTTTGATTTCCACCAGCGGAATGTCTCGCCCCAGCCGCGCGGCGGCCGCCAGCCATTGCGAGCGACGATTGAACAGTGCGACGTCCAGATGATCCTGTGCCGCGCGATCGAGCGGTTTTCCCTTCGCCTCGGCGCGGAGTCCTTTGTCAAGCGCTACGATCCGCTCATACCCGGCGTTGCCTGCGGCCAGCCAGGTGTCGGCGTCGGTGGCCGGAAGCAGCGTGCCGCGCCAAGCGGCCGACAAAGCGACAGGCTTATCGAAGCGATCTTCTTTTTCTTCCGGAAAGGGCGCCGAGTCGGCCAGCTTGGGGGACTCTTGCGGCGCGGCGCCAGCGGCGTCGACAGAAATCAGCGCCCAATCGTTGCTAACCAGCGGCCGCAGTTCGGGCGCGTGTTCCTGCTCCTCGCGAGTTGGCGTCCAGGCGCGCCCCATCGGCGGCCCGAAGAGGGCCCAGCTCTTCATCTCTTTCGCCAACTTCGTGGTGGTGAACTTGGCGTCGCACGAGGGAAACGCGGCCAAGGTCGGCGTGGTGAAGGCCTCGAAGCCGAAATCCTCGCCCAGATGGCCTCCATGCTTGTTCAAGAGCTTTAGCCAGGCGCGATCGCGATCGCTGGAATGAAAGACCAGGTTCCCCGGCTTGCCGGCGAGGGATGGGAGCGTTTCCTTTCGCACGGTCAGGTCGCGCCCATTATTACAGCCCCAATAAAACCCTTTGGTTCCGGCGTGCCACTCGTCGCGGCTGCTGCGCCAGAGCTTGCTTTTGTGCGTGCCGAGCTCGAGCATGGCGATCTCGCCCGTCTTGGTGTCGGCCAGCAGCCACTCGTTGGTGTACAGCCCGTTGTTGCTCTCGGTGAGAATCTCGACCGCTTTGTCGATCCCCTCGGCGTATTGCACGGCGCGGCGGATCCGCGAGGCGACGGTCAGGCCCGAGATATCGAAGTGGGTTTGCTCGATTGTCGTTTCCAGCACCAGCAGGCCGGAATCGTTCATGTAGTAATCCAGGCCGCTCATGATGCCGCCGGGATAGCTCTGCATGACGACGCGCCGTCCGGCGGTCGGCTTCAAATCGATCCAGACATTGTACTGGTGGGCGTCGACCAAGCCGCACATGGTGATGTGGCCAAAGACGATCTGGCCGTCGGCCGTGGCTGGACCGGTGGCGGCAAACGCGCTGCAATGTTCTTCGGCCCGGCGGGGGCGCTCGGTGCTGATCGGCTCAGGGAACTTGCCGTCTTCCAGCCCGACGCCGGTGGCGATCAGTCCGGGATGAAGATAGGCCAGCTCCAGGTCGGAGTTGATCGTGGTGACGTCGATCAGGTCGATCGGCCGATCGTCGTACTTTGCCCCGGCGGCCGCGGCCCCGTCGGCGATCCCCTTCATTTCTTGGAGGTACTCTGGATCATAACGCCGCAGAAAGAGGGCGTTGACCAGCGTTCGCGCCTCGCGCCACGCTTCGACCGGCGCCTTGTGATTGCGCGCCGTGGCGCGGGCCTTGATGAAATCGACGATCTCGGCCGCCATCAGCCGGCCATGTTGCACGCCCCGTTCGTACGGCGCTCCTTCGATATGCAGCACCGTCCAGCCTGACTGCGGATAACGGTACGCCGGTCCATAGCGAACGACCGACGCCGGATCGGGCTTGAACTGCGCGGCGCTATCGGTGGGGCGCTTCTGCAAGGCGTGCAGCGCGTCGGGCTCGACCGCGCCGGCTCGCTCGACCACTGCTAAACAAGAGAGCGCCAGGGCGAGTAGGAAACCAAACCGGGTTCGAGTCATCGGGGGCGCCTCATTCTGTAGCCGCGTTTCTTTTCGCTCTGCAGGAATCATTACGAAGACCGGCCTCACAGAGGCCGGCTACAGTATTCCAGCTTTAATTTCGCACGCTGATTTCGGGCATCATCAACACGGCCCCTTCGCGACGGATCATTTCCAAACGTAAGAAGGCTCGCGTCACGGCCGAAACCCGCTCCGGATCGAACCCCTTCAGGTAAGGGAGCGCCGCCCCGAGGAGTGTCGCCCTTCCGCCTGCTGCCTGGAAGCCCGCAGCGCGCCCGGCGTCGAGCGAGAGCCCCTTGGCGTCGTCCTCGTCGCCTCCGGTGAGTCCGCTGAGGAGTTGCTCGATAAAGTTTTTCGACTCCGGGACGACGCGGATTTCGTACTTCTCAATTTTAGCTTGTTCGGCCACGTATTTGATCGCGTCGGAAAGGGTTCCGAGCCGGTCGATCAGGCCCAGGTCAAGGGCTTGCTGGCCCGTGTACACGCGGCCGCCGGCCAGTTCGTCAATTGGCTTTTTCAGCCGGCTGCCGCGGATGGCGGTGACATGATCTTTGAACACGCCGTAGATCTCGTCCATCCAGGCCTGCATCCGCTGGCGTTGCTCGGCCGTAAAGGGGCGGGCCGTGCTGAGTATCGAGGCGTTGGCGCCGCGGCCATATTCCTTCCAACGAATGCCGACCTTGCCCCACATGTCGCTGGTGGCCATCTTGCCGCCGATCACACCGATCGACCCGGTAATCGTGCTGGCGTCCGCAAAAATCACGTCCGACGCGCAGGCGACGTAATAGCCGCCGCTGCCGGCGACGTCACCCATCGAGACGACCAGCGGCTTCTTGGCTTTCACGCGTTTGGTGGCCGCCAGAATCACGTCGCTGGCCGTAGCCGACCCACCCGGCGAATTGACTCGCAACACTACGGCCTTGACCGTGTCGTCGTCGGCCGCTTCGTCGAGCGCCTTGGCCACGGCGACGCTGGTCGCGGACTTGCCGCCGAAGCTCAATGGGCTGCCACTTGCGGCGCCGAGCTCAATAGAGCCTTCGACATAAACCACGGCAACCGAATCCTTGTGCGCTTTCTTCTTTTTACCACCGCCGAGCAACTCGCTGTAAAAACTCATCATGCCCATCGGCGAAGAAAAATCGATCGTGGCGCCGGCCTTGGCGCCATATTTCGAGTCGAACTTCACGTTGTCGCCGTACTTGGCTCGCAGCGACGCTTCGAGGTCGCTGCGCTGCTGCGATTTATCAATCAGTCCGGCCTTCAGCGCGCCGCTGGCCGTGTAGGGTCCGCCGTCGATCCATTCGCGCGCCTTGGCCTCGTCGACGTCGCGGCCGGTGGCGATCAGCCGGATGTGCGATTGATAGAGGCTGTCGAGGAGCCAGTTTTGCATCTCCTCAGCCTGAGGGCTCGGTCCGTCGCGCATGAAGATCTCCGATGCGCTCTTGTAGTCGCCGCAATGCAAAAAGTCTGGCGACACGCCCAACAAGCTGAGCAGCCCGCGGACGTAGGGCGATTCAACATAGATTCCGGTCAGCCACAGGTCGCCGGTGGGAACGACGCTGATTTCGCTGGCGCCGGCGGCCAGGGCGTAATCGCTCATCGTCAGTCCGTCGGCAAAGACGTAGACCTCTTTTCCGGCGGCCCGCACGGCGGCCATCGCCTGGCGGATTTCTTCAGCGCTCGACAGGCTGACGGTGGCGCCATCGAGCGTGAATACGACCCCTTTCACCGCTTCATCATCGCGGGCCTTGGCCAATCGCTGAATCAGATCGACCAGGGCCATCGAATGGCTCGTGCCGAAGAGAGGATTTTCATCGCCCGGCGTTTCGACGATCGGGCCACGCAGCCGGAACACGGCCACGATAGGCTTCGCTTTAGTGGACTCTTTTTTGTCATCGGCGGCGCGAACTGCAATGGGCGCCAGGCCGAAGAGAACTCCGACCAGCGCAACGAGAATTACAAATGATTTGCGAGCGTGCATAGACCTGCTCCTCGACAGAAGGGTGGACGTGCGGGGTGTGGGTCGCAGAAGAGAAATCCGTTCGAGCAAGAAGTAAGGCCGAGTCAGACGATCACCTAGTCGTAGCATGATAGCCGGCGCGGCCCTCATCCGGCGACCAGCGCCCACGCGAAGCGTTGGTCGGTTCGCCACCTTCTCCCGGCGGGAGAAGGGGTGAAGTCGCGGCCCCAGCGTCCGGCCAGTCTGTCCACCGCTCGTCGCGCTCGTTTACGATTCGCTATACGCCAGCGCATCGCTGTTCGTCGGGCGGCGGCGTTTGACCATGGTGACCACGTTGCCCCGCTCGTTGTACTTCAGCTCGTCCACGAATGTGCGCATCAACAGCACGCCGCGGCCGCTGATCTTGTCGAGGTTCACTTCTTCCGTCGGATCGGGGAGATTTTCCGGATCGAAGCCCGGGCCCTGGTCCTGGATGGTGAAGCTGGCCCGTTCGCGCGAGACGTGGACGTCGATCTTGATCGAACGATTCTTGTACGGTTCCGCCAGGCAGCGCTCTTCGACCAGGGCGTAATAGCTGTCGTGGTTTTCCTCGAGCATGTCGGATTTGATTTCCAAATTGCCGTGATACAGGGCGTTGACCAGCGCTTCTTCCAGCGCCACCCCCATCCGGACGCGCTCGATCTGATCGAACAACTCGAACCGGGTGACCAGCTCTTGCAGGTAGGCGATCAACGGCGGGAACAGTGTGCAATCGTTCTCCAGACTGAACTCGCAATGAATTTCGGTCATCCGGCTCAGCAACCGGGCCTGCACCTGCCGCGGGCGCGATGCGTCGAGCACGCCATGAATCGTTGTCAGCAACGTCTGCGCAAGCTGGCTTTTCGGCACGTAGCTGGCCGCGCCGCGCTCCAGCGCCTGCACCGCCACCTGCTCGTTCCCCTTCGAGGTCATTAAGATGACGGGGACGAACGGATATTGATCGCGAATCTTGGTGACCAGCTCCAGGCCGTCCATTTCGGGCATCACCAGATCGGTCACGACGATCGACGGCACGGACTGCCGCATCAGCGTCAGGGCGTGCGTGCCGTTGGCGGCAAACGTGACACTGAGCTCTTCGTCTTTCTCGATCAAGCCGCCCACCAACAGGCGGTCGACCGATGAATCATCAACGACAAGCACAGACGGCATGACGGACCTCGGTTCTCTATTCAGATGGACACGGTTGGGCGCCGGACCGGCGCACTTATCATTCCTCATTCCACGGCGACTGTAAACTCCTTGGGGATCTGCGCCAGGGCCGGTAGCAAACCTCGCACCCGGCTGGCGAGCGTTTCCGACGCTGCAATCGCCTCGGGCAAGTGGCCGTCTCTGGCGAGCGTTTCCACCCCAAAGGCTAGCTCCGCCACGGCATCGGCGCCGAAATAGCGGAGCGTCCCTTTTAGCGTATGGGCGGCACGGCGGAGGGATTCACGATCCTCGACCAGTCCCGCCTGTCGCAGATCGGCCAGCAACAGGGGCGCTTCGACCCGAAACGCCGCGACGATCTCCCCCAGCAACTGCGGATCCTGCCCGACGCTGGCCCAGGCGACAGGCCAATCGACCACTTCGGTCGCCTGTTCCGAACCGGTCGCCTCGGCGGCCGGAATGGCCGGCGCGTCCGCCATCACCTGATCGATCGTCGCAAACAGATCGGCCGCGCGAATCGGCTTCGAGATGTAGCCATCCATGCCGGCCGCCAGGCAGCGGTCTCGATCCCCCGTCATGGCGTGCGCCGTCATGGCGATCACTTTCACGCGCGGCTGGTGCGACGATTGCTCGCGCAGGCGAATGGCGCGGGTGGCGTCGAGACCGTCGAGCTCCGGCATTTGCACGTCCATCAGCACCAGGTCGAACTGGCGCGTTTCCGAAGCGGCCAGGGCCTCGCGCCCGTTATTGGCCACAAAAACCTGGTGCCCCTGCCGAGAAAGCAGTCCCAGCGCCAGCTTTTGGTTCACCAGGCTGTCTTCGGCCAACAGGATGCGCAGGCTCCCCGTTCGATTTGCAAGGTCCGCAATTTGCGTCGGCCGCGCCGTGGCGTGGAGCGTGGCCACTCCCACCGCCGAAGCGATTGCGTCGAACAATTCCGATTGCTTGACCGGCTTCATCAAGTACCCCGAGACTCTCAACTCCTTGCACTGCGGAATATCGTCGGGCCGATCGCCCGACGT
>DASXPZ010000038.1:0-10940 GCA_036493275.1 Pirellulales bacterium | reverse complement strand
CACGTGCATTTGCTCGTCGGATTGAAAGCAATTCATTGCCTGGCAGATGTGCTCCGAGAGTTAAAAAAAGCCTCGTCGATTTGGGTTGACAAGGAAATCGGAGAAGCGTCCTTCGCCTGGCAAGAGGGATATGCGGCGTTTACCGTCAGCGCAAGCAAAAGAGACGCGGTGAAGGCATACATCGATCGCCAAGAGGAGCATCATCGGCGAAAAACATTCCGGGAGGAATTGGTCGAGATGCTCGATCGCGCCGGCATCGCGTACGATCCGCGGTATTCTGACTGAATACGCGCCCGACGTCATTGAATACGTGTTCGATGTTGCTGTGCGACCCCGCTGGGGTCGAAGACGTCAATTTCTTGTTTACCGTTTACCGGTGCTGTCGCTGCGCTCAACCACCGGCTAATATCTTTGAACCCTGCCGGGTTCATTTCTCTATGACGATTTTTACCGCGGTCATGCCGGGCGCCGGGCAATCGCATTTTTGTGACCCCTCAACCGTGAGGTATGATCGCTTTAACGGCGCCCTTGGAATTTCCGTTGCCTGGATCAAACCCCTGATGACCTACTCCGACGAACCTCGCGTCCTCTTTTCCGGCAAGTTTCTCCAAGTAATCCAACAGGGGCGTTGGGAATACGTCCATCGCAATTCGGCCACCGGCGCCGCCGTGATTATCGCGGTGACCGATGACCGGCAATTGATCCTCGTCGAGCAATATCGCATTCCGGTCGCGCGGCGCGTGATCGAACTGCCGGCCGGATTGGTCGGCGATCAGGCTGAAACGGCGGAGGAGGCCAGCGAGATCGCGGCCCGCCGAGAACTGCTTGAAGAGACCGGCTTTGCCGCCCACCAGATGAAGCAGGTGGCGCACGGGCCCCCCTCGGCCGGGCTGGCGTCGGAGATCGTCACGCTGTTCGTCGCCCGTGGGTTATCGCGCGAGCACGATGGGGGCGGCGACGATCACGAACAGATTCAGGTTCACCTCGTGCCGCTGGCCGAGGCCGACGCCTGGCTACAGGCTCAAGAACAGGATCGCGGCGTGCTGATCGATCCCAAGGTCTACGCCGGGCTCTACTTTGCCACGCGCGAGTGATGTTGGCGAGGGCGCCGATCTCATCGCGTCTATTTATTGGGATCGCTAGGCCAAGGCAACCCGGCCATATATCTCAGGCTGAAATCATCTCGCTTCGTTAAGCGCGGTTGCTGTTCGCGTTCGAGCGACGCGCGCAGCTCTTTGAGCATCTTGATATTCTCGACGCGACGCTGTTCGAACACTTCCTTGGTAATCTTCCGCGAGTAGGGATTGAACGGACGTGCGTCCTCGAGCGTCACCGACTGCTGAAAGGCGAGTTGGGCGTCGATCCCCCTGATTTGAAGTTTCGACAGGCTCTCGTCCCGGTGGTCATCCCACCATTTGGCTAGGGATCGGCTTGAACGATCTTTCGCCTTCTCGCCGTTGTAGTCTCGCCACGGCGTTGCTCCACCTTGTTGTCCGGCAACGTTCAACAGCGATGGTTCGTAGCACAACAGGATATGAGCCATGATCGAACGGCATGCGGCTCCGACCGTGACGTTCATGATTCCATTTGGGGAATGGTAAGAATACGAATACCGCTCGTCGTCAAAATGCGCTACCAGCGAGTCGAAAGCCGTCGAGCCCTCTTGCGAAAGTTGTTGAATCGCCAGGTATACAACGGCCTGCGCCTGCGGGTCATAATCCTTGGAAAGGCGTGCGCTCGGACCAGATCGATCCGGCTTGGGGTTCTTGGACGCCATTGCGTCGATCAAGTAGTTGATTCGCCCCTTCTGGCCAAGTTCGAAGTCGTCGGCCGCCGCCGGCCCGGTCGCCAGCCAGACGCAAGCCGCAAAGACCAAAGTCAGCAGCCTTGTTAGGCTCGTTTCGTTGAATCGCATTCACTCATTCTCCTGCCAGAAGTATCATCCCGGAATGAGACCTGTCGGCGCTCCGCGGGAGCCACTCCTTCGATGATAGCGCGTTCGCTTTACGTCGTCAGCGGCAGCGGCGCGGTGACGAATTCATCATACAGCGCGCTGACGTTGGCCGCGTCGCCTTGGGCCGTGGAGAGAAAGATCCCTCGGACGCGCGCCCGCAGAATCACTCCTTTTTCGAGTGAGCCGCTGAACAAACGATGAGCGAGTTGAGCCAGTCCATTGACTTCGGCGAAGTGCTCTTCTCCCACGTCGTGCGGATGGATCAGCTCGGCGTACGAGACGTCATCGCTGATTCCAAAGACCCAGGGCGCGGCGTCTTCTTGGGTCGCGCAGTCGACGCGCGCGATCGATCGTTCGATGAAGCGACTGCAGAGCAACATGCCGGGCCGGCTGTCGAGCAGCGGCGTCTGCACCGAGATCTGCGCGTCGACCGCCGCCAGGCAGCCTGCTCCCTGCTGAAGCATGTCGCTCGAGACGGCGCGCCAATAAACTTGCACGCGGACACTGCGCGCGGGCGTGAAAGGATACGTGACGACGAGATCGCCGCCGCGGACAAAACAGTCCATCGGCGCCGGCCACTCATCTCCGTTCTCGTAGCGCGGGGCCAACAACTCTGCGCCGGCAATCGCCAATCCGCCGACGCGCACGTCGTGCAGCCCAAGTTGCGGTTGCGAGATTCGCACCGTCGCCGTGAGCGCTCCTAACTGGAGCGTGGCAAGATCCGATTCGAGGCGCCAGACAGGAGTTGGTGTCACGGTTGGCAAGCGTCGACAGGAATGGAAAGCGATCTCGAAGAATACAATTCAGGTAGGTTCAGGCAGAGAGAAATAGGACAGAGGTCGCGTGAAAACAAAAAAACCCCGCCGCTCGCTGCGAGGCGGAACGGCGGGGCCGGAACAGAGAAGAGGCAGAGCTTACTCGAACTATTATGAATTCCTTCACGCAATGAAAAGTTTGGCCAGGATCACTCTCGCGCCTCCATTGCTGCGCCATCAACCTCAGCCGCCCTGATATTACCAAGTCGTTAGCGCTTGTCCACACTTTTGTTGAAAATTTATTCGGGCCCTAAGAGAGCCCCGTTTTCCGGCCAAATAAGGCCGCCGGATCAGCAGCGACCGATCTCGACAAGAGCCAGACTTCTCCCAATCTCTAAGTTGAGCAAAAGGCGCCCTCCCAGTCGTGCGTTCCCGGCAAAGGCGGGACCATCTATAATCACTGCGACAGGACCGAATCCCACCCCGGAGTTGCTAGCAGGATGGCCGTAATCGCTCAATACGCAAAGGTTTGTGAAGCAGCCGCCCGAGCGGGGGGCGACGTTCTGCTACGCTTTTGGGGAAAGGTCGAAGCCCGCGAGAAGAACCCGTCGGATCTGGTAACCGAAGCCGACGTGACTTCGCAGCGGGCGATCAAGGAGGTAGTCTTGGGCGCCTTTCCGGACCACGGCTTTCTGGCCGAGGAGAACGAGTCGATCCCCAGCCGTTCGGACGATCTTCGCTGGGTCGTCGACCCGCTCGACGGAACGACCAACTACGTCCACGGCATCCCGCACTACGCCGTTTCGATCGCGCTGGTGCAACGAAGCAAGCCCCTGGTGGGCGTTGTCTTTGAACCGGCCAACGGCAATTTCTTTCGGGCGGCGCAGGGAGAAGGCGCCACGCTCAATGGCGCGCCGATCCGCGTTAGCCGCGCCACCGAGTTGGGAAAAGCCGTCGTGGCGACCAGCTTTCCGCCGAAAGTCGACGTCAAATCGCCCGAGGTGGCCCGCTTTATTGAAGTTCTGGCGAATTGCCGCGCCACGCGCCGCAGCGGATCGACGGCCATCAACCTGGCTCAAATTGCCGCCGGCCAGATCGACGCTTATTGGAGCTATTCGACCAAGCCGTGGGACGTGGCCGCCGGCGCGCTATTGGTCCGCGAGGCAGGCGGGGTGTTTACCGGTCCGGCCGGTGGCGCCTTCGATCTCGACGTGGCCAGCTTTGTCGCCGCCAGCACGGCCGGCTTGCACGCCGATCTCTGCCAAACCCTCGCCCGCGTCCCAGGTTAACAGCAGTCGAGCGGCCGCAGGCCCGCAAAGCCTTACGATCTGGAAAGCGGGGCATTCAAGCATTCCTCGCCCTGGTTTCGGCGCCGATTTTCTGCCGGAAAGCGAGCCATCTTCGGCCAGATTCTGCTTCAAGTTGGCGTACTCAGCGGCTAGACTAAAACTCTGAGGCCGCAGCACTTCGTCACATCTGGTCGCGTTCGGCGGTAATGGGCAGGTTACCGACTTTCTGCCGAGCGCTCTGCTGTAGGAATAAGAAGTTTGGAAACGCTGTCCTGGCGGACGACTCCGCTCTGGATTTGCCTATTGGCAGTCCTGAGTTGGACCGCTCCTGCTTTCACCGCCGAGCCCGAAGTGCGCCGCCCCGCCGAGCCAACGCCGGCCAGCGCGGACGACGGATCGGTTCGTGAAGTCCAGCCACCGGTCCTTTACTTGCGAGGTAAAGAGGGATTGCTCCAGGCCGTGCTCGGGTTCACGCTCGAAGATTTTGAGCGGTTCATGACCCAGCGGGCCCAGCTCGGTCTCGGCCAGCAACCTCCCAAGTTCCAACTCCAAAAGCTGGTTTGCCGGGGGTCCGCCGGCGAGAAACACGCTACGCTGAACATTGCCCTCGACATCGCCGTCAACGACCGCGGCTGGGTGCGCATCCCGCTCCGCATGCGCGAGGCGGTGCTGCGATCTCAGCCAAAATACAAAGGACCGGGAGAGCACCTTCTGGAAATTGATTCCGCCACTGGCGACCATATCCTGTGGCTTCGCGGCGGGAGCGAGGAGCCGCATCAGGTCACGCTCGACGTCGCGGCCCCGCTCGAACGAGTCGCCGGCGAAACCGAGTTGAAGCTCGATCTCCCCCGCGCGTCCCTCTCGCAAGTCACTCTCAGCGTCCCCGATCCCAAGGCCACGGCCACCGTCAAAGAAGGGGCGCTGCTCGAAGCCAGCACGCGCGCCGCCAAAGAGACCGAATTCAAAGTCTTGGGCGCCGAGCGAGGATTTACCATCTCGTGGCGCAAAGAGGGGGCCGAAGTCGCCGCAGTCGCGCCACCACAATTCGAGGCTACCGGCGCGATCGACGTCCGACTCGGCGCGCGCGGCGTCCATTCGGACGTCCAACTCACGGTGCGCGGCTTTACGGCGAGGTTCGATTCGTTCCGCATGCGGTTGCAGCCAGGCGTCACTTTGAAGCCCGACGATCAGCCCGGCTACACCATCGAACGGTTGGCAGTGGAAAAGAAAGAGCAGGCAGCGGGCGAGGGGCAATTGCACGAAGTCCGCATTCGCGAGCCGTCCGGGGCGCCCTCAGTGATTCGATTCAGCCTCGATTGCCCCAGCGACGATGGCGGCGCTCAGCCCGGTTTTCAAATCGCTGGAGTCGAGCTGGTGGGGGCTGCGCGTCAGGCGGGGCACGTGGCGGTGCGCGTCGATGAGGATTGGCAGGTGGCGTGGGGCGATTTGCGCCAGGCTCGCCGCGTCGATGAACTTCCCGCCGAGCTCGATCATGACGGAATCATCGCCGGATTCGAATATTTCGGCCAGCCATTCGCGATCGAAGGCCGACTCCAACCGCGCGAAACGCACATTACGGTCGACCCGCGATACGCGGTCGAAGTGACGTCGGGTCAGGCGCGGCTTGAAGCACGGCTGACCTATCACATCCGCGGAGCCAAGGCGTTTGCCGTCGAAGTGGACCTGCCAGGCTGGGAGCTCGACGACGCCGAGCCGCGCAACGTCTTTGACGCCGATCGTGTGACGGTCGAAACCGGCAAGCCGCTGGTCATCCCTTTGTTGCAACCAACCACCGGCGAAATCACGCTAGTCCTCCGAGCCCATCGCGCGCTGCCGACCGACGCCAAACGAGTCGAGTTCAATTTGCCCCGCCCGAAGGCTGACGCCGTCGCGCCGGTCCATCTGGCGGTCACGCCGGCGGAGAATGTTTCACTGACCTTGGGCGACGGTAGCCTGCAAGGCTTGACTCGCGAACGGGCCGGCGCAATCGCCGCTAGCGGCGCGATTCGACCCGCCGCCAAGGGGAAGCAACCTCTTCTGTTTCGTGGCGACAGTGGCGAGCTGCGCTTCGCCGCCGAGATGCGGGTGAATTCGCGCGTGCTGTGGGCCAGCGTCCGTAGCCGCCTGCAATTAGAATCGGAACGCGCCGCGGTCGAAGAGACGATCCACTTCCACGTCACGAACGAGCCGATCGATCAATTGTTGCTCGACGCTCCCCGGCCTGTAGCGGAATTGATGGAAGCGGGGCGATTGGAAATTTCGGTCGACGGAACGCCACTCCCAGCGGTTCCGCTTGAAGCAGACGCCGCTACGTCGGACGAGGGGGCCGATCAGGAGATGTTGCAACGCCTGCGGGTGTCGCTCCCGGCGCCGCTGTTGGGCGCTTGCCAGTTGACGCTGAAATACCCGCTCGACGTTGAACCCTTCGCGCCGGGCGTGGGAGTGCCGATCAACGTGCCATTGGTGACGCCAGCCGACGCGGAAGTTTCGGAAAGCGAATTCGAAGTCGTCACGGGCCCGGGGCTCAGGGTGCAATCTCGCGACGATCGTTGGACGGTGGAACCGCAGGCCGGCGCCGCGCCAGGGCACGCCAGCGTGAAATTGAAATCGAGCGTCGCGATACCCAACGTCGTGCTGTCCGCTCATTTGGAAGAACGTAAATCGCACGAGCCCACGGCGGTGCAATTGGCCTGGTTTCAGACCCGTTTGGCCGGCAGTGAGCGCTGGGAACGGGCCGTGTTTCAATTCACCAGCGGCGAGAGCCAGTTACCGCTTAAGCTCCCCGCCGGCGCAGACTTGGCCCAGTGCCGCGTGTCGCTCGACGGGGCGAACGTTGTCGTTCCGAGCGATGCGGAGCGAGACGGACTGCTGTTGCAGCTTGCCGGCGCAACGCGTCGGCATGTGCTCGACGTCAGTTATCGGTTGGCGACGCGCGACGCGCTCGGCGGCCGCCTATCGTTGTCGGCGCCGCAGATCGGGTCGAACCTCTGGATCCGCCAGACCTATTGGCAATTGGTCCTGCCACGAGACGAGCATGTGGTGTTCTGGCCCAGCGATTTGTCCGGCGAATTCGCGTGGCGGCTCCGCGGCGTCGCCTTGGTGCGAGAGTCAACCGTTGGGCAGCGCGATTTGGAAGCCTGGTCCGACGCCCAGACGATGCCAGAAGTCCCTACGGAAACGAATCGCTACGTCTTTAGCGCCGTCGGTCCGATCGACTCGCTCGAAGTCTACACGGCGAAACGCACGTGGCTCGTGCTGCTGGGAAGCGGATCCGTGCTGGGGCTGGGTTTGGCGCTTTTGTACCTCCCCAAATTGCGCCGGCCAGGGCTGCTTTGGGCAGGCGGACTGGCCCTGGCGTTCGCCGCGATTGTCTGCCCGGAGCCGGCGCTGCTGGCCGCGCAGGCGGCCCTATTGGGAGCTGTGCTGGTTGGACTGGCGCTCGTGTTGCACAGTTTTATCAATCGCCGGCAATCACAATCGTTTGTGGTGCGGGCAGGCTCCAGTTCGATTATCGATCCTGGATCGACGCGCACGCATCTGCGGCCCAGTCAACCCAGCGGATCCTCCGAGCCCGTCGTCGTCGAGATGTCGACGTCCGAAGGGGAATCGTGATGGCGCGCTGCCGATTGATTCGGGACTCCCTCTTTGCGCTTGCGCTCCTCCTTGGGTTAGCGTCGCTGGCCGTGGCGGATGACCCGGTCGAGCCGAGCAAGACGCCGGACAAAGCCGCCGACAAGGAGATCGACAACCCTCCCGACAAACCGGGCGAAAAGTCCAACGCAAGAACCGCCGCGCCGCTCCGGTTTCGCCGGATTTTTGCTCCGGCAGACCGCGTGCAAGATTGGCCGCGCGGCCGCGCCCGCTACGTCCCCGTCGACGGAGAAGAATTCGAACGGCTGATCAAGGCCGCTGGGGATCAGCCCGGCGGCGTGGGCGGAGTTTTGGCGGCGACGCTGGTCCGCGCGGAATATACCGCTGAGTTCGATGGATCCGACACGCTCAGCGGCAGCGCGCGATGCGCGATTCGCCATACCACGCGTTCGCAGACGCTGATGCCGCTGGCGCCGTTTGGCTTTGCTCTGCGGCGGGCCTGGTGGCGATCTGAAATAAATCCCGAAACGCGGCAGCCAGCCAAGCTAGGCTCGGACGCCGAGGGCAAACTCGGCCTGCTGGTCGACGAAAACGGCGAGCTCGAGTTCGAGTGGAGCTTGCGCGGCGAGCGCGACTCCGACGGCCGACTGAGCTTTGCGCTGCAGTTCCCTCGCTGCGCCGCTTCGGAAATACGGCTCTCCGTGCCGCGCGGACTGCTGGCTACGGTCAGCGACGGTTTGATTGTGCCCCTGATTGAAGGGGCGCCGCGCACGACGGGAGCGCTCCCCATAGTCCCCAAGCCGGCCGCGGGCGCCCCCCGCGATACCATGCGGATCTTGCTTGGCGGCAAACAGACGGCCATGCTGCGATTGACTCCCCCGGGAGCAAACGCCGCTGCCCAACCACGCGCCGTGTTGCGCGAAACGGTAATTTACGACGTCTCGCCGCGGGGCCTCGACGTCACCGCGACCTGGAAACTCGACGTTCAAGGGCCGCCGCTGCGGCAGATGCGCGTGACGCTCGATCCCGGCCTGCAATTGGTTTCGGCTCGACTCGGAGAAATCGACGTTCCCTGGTCCGCCGGCCCGCGCGCCGAAGGAGAGCCCACGACGTTGTTTCTGACGTTGCCGGAGCCATTCTCCGGGGCGGATCGTTCTCTGCGCCTGGCGGCGATCGGGCCACTGGAATTGGAAAAGGCGTGCGGGCTGCCGCGGCTGCGCGCGGTCGACGCCTTTTGGCAGGAAGGGACGCACACGCTGTTGGTGCGCGAGCCGCTGATCCTCACCTCGCTGGCGACCACCGATTGCCGCCAGACGAAATATTCGCTGTTGCCGGAACCGAACCGGGGCGAAGCCTTCGACGTGCAGTTGTTTTCGCCCACGGCGGACGTGCGTTTGACGTTCGCGCGCAAGCAGCGTCTGCCGGCGCTCGGCGCCGGCGCCACGATCGAGATCGGCCCGGACGAAGCCCGCGCGGTATTAGGCGTCACGGCCGAGGCGGCGGGCGACATGCCCACGTCGCTCGTCGCGGACGTCATGCCCGGTTGGACGATCGACGCCGTCGAGTCTCGCCCAGCGGATGCGCTGGCGGATTGGCGCGTCACGACCGGCGAATCGGGGGGGTCTCTCTCGATGCATTTTTCGCAATCGCAGGACGCCGAGGGAGCGCCTGTGATTTTCGTGCGCGCGCACGCCCGCTCGCACGACCCTGCGGCCGCCGGCGAAAAACGACGCTTTCGCGCCGAAGACCTGGTCCCGCTCCGTTTTCGTGACGCGCAACTCAGCGAATTGCTGCTGACCCTGCGTCCGCAGGAGGGACACGACGTGCGCGTGGTGGAAGCACAAAACCTCGCTCGCCTCGATTTCGGTCGGCTCACCTCGGAGCAAGCCAGTCTGTTTTCAGCTCCGGCCCCGGCGGCGGTCTATCAATACGACTGGCGTCGCAGCCACTTCGTCGCGTTTGTGCAGGCGCAACGACCGCGATACGGCGCCGAAGTTCAATCCGAAGCAATCATCGCGGGAGAAACGCTGACTGAATCGTACAAGCTGCGGATTGCTCCCGACGGCGCCCGCTTGTCGAAGCTGTTGGTGCATTTCAGCCAAGCGCGCGAAGAGCCTCTCCGGTGGCGCACGACGACCGAAGGCTCATCTGGCATCGTGGCTCGGCGACTTTCGGACGCGGAGCGAACCGCCAGCGACGCTCCACTGGCAGCCGAGGCCTGGGAATTGACCTTGATTTCGCCGCGCAGCGCTTCTGTCGAAATCTTTGCGACGCGCAGCTCTCCGCTGGCGGGATCCGCGCGGCTCAGTCTGGCAACGTTGCCGGACGCCACAAGTGGCCAGGGCCGCCTGACGATCAAAGGCGCCGCGGACGAGTTGTTCACCCTCTCAAACCAAGGACTGAAACCTGCCGAAGCGATCGGTGCGCCCGACGAAGGGGGCATTGCCGACGCATCTAGCCGATTACGGGCTTGCTTCGAGTACGGCGCCGGGAGCGAGGCTGGCGGAGTGACGGTCGCGCGGACGGCCGCGGGCCTGGCGACTGCCAACGCCATCGTTTGGCGGCGCGAGATTCAATCTTGGGAAGACGCCGCCGGCCGCGGTGCGCACACGGCGACGTTTTATATTCAGAACTCCGGCCGCTCAGAGGTTGTCATCTCTCCTGGACGCATGTCGATCGAACGACTTTGGCGCGACGGAACGGCGCTCGCCGTCTTGCGCGAAAGCGCCATCAAGATCCAGCTTCCCACGGATCAAGAGTTCGTCACGCTAGTCGTCGAACTAGCCTCGGCGGATTCCTCGCCCGGTATGTTGTCAGACATTGAGTTGCCTGACATCACGATCGATATACCGGTCTTACAGACCGAATGGGCCCTGCGACTTCCGCCCGGCTATGAGTTATTGAACATTGCCGGTGGTTCTTGTGATCGAGCGCCGGCCGAACTGAGTTGGAGCCAACGACTCTTTGGGCCGTTGGGCCGCGCGTCACAAGTCTTGCCCTTGGATCCGCTATCGATTGGTAATCCAGACGACGATACTCCGTCCGCGCAGCCCAAGGGCGCCACGGAATCCTCTTCGACCGACCGCTGGCCGCGCCTCGGGGTCAACTCCACCATTCGTGACGTCGCCGGCGACGCCGCGCTGCTCATCCGCGTCGAAGGGAACGAAGCGGTTGCTCATTTGGCGCGGCGGTCATCGCTGGCGACATTGACCGTGGCGATCTTCACGCTGGCGTTGGCCGCTGGGCTGTGCGCCGTGGGCGCCAAGAGACGATTTGCGCTGATTTTTCTATTGGTAGCCGCGGCTATTGCGCTGATCGCGCCCAGTCATTATGCGCCCCTGGCGACGGGCG
>DASXPZ010000037.1:0-2545 GCA_036493275.1 Pirellulales bacterium | reverse complement strand
TTCCGGCGCGAGTTCGAAGCGGCCTATGAGGAGGGCGGCATCTTCCAGCTCACCTGCCATCCGCACATGATCGGCTACCGCTCGCGGCTTTGGATCATCGATGAGCTGATCCGGCTCGCGAAGGCCAAGGGCGATGTCTGGTTCGCAACCCACGCCGACGTGGTCCGCTACGCCCGCGACCATGGCGCGTCCTGAGGAAGGGCTTGATACATGGCAAAAACGGCTCTCGTTACCGGCGGCGCCCGCGGCATCGGCCGCGCCTGTGCCCTGGCGCTGGCCGAGGCCGGCTTCGACATCGCCCTCGTCGATCTCCTGGAAGCCGAAATGGCGGCAACTGCGCGCGACATCGCGGCTCGGGGCGTCCGCACGCTCAACTTCCAGGCCGACGTGAGCGACTTTGCCCGCACCCACGCGATCCTTGACGAGATCATCGCCAAATGGGGAAAGCTAGACGTGCTTCTGAACAACGCGGGCGCGCCTAATCCAAAACCGATCCTCGAGATCAGCGAGGCCGAATTCGACCGGACGATCGCCGTCAACCTGAAGAGCTGCTTCAACTATGTGCATGCGTCGGCGCCCTTCATGATCAAGCAAGACACCGGCGGACGGATCATCTCGATCTCGTCGATCAACGCGCTATCGGGCGGCGTCACCAGCGCCGTCTCCAAGCACGCCTATGCGGCGGCCAAGGCAGGAATTCTGGGCCTCACACGATCGCTCGCCAAGGAGCTCGGGCCCAAAGTGGCGGTGAATGCGATCTGCCCGGGCATTATCGCCACGAACCTCCTGGGCGGCTTGCTCACTGATCGGAAGGCAGAACTCGTTGCCGGGATTGCCATGGGACGAGTCGGCACGCCTGAGGACGTCGCCAGTCTCGTGCGCTATCTTGCTGTAGAGGCGCATATGTTCATGACTGGCCAGCATTTCGTGGTCGATGGATTTCAATGGAGCTGTTGAGCGTAGAGCGGCGCCTTTCTTCGCCTTCACACGACCACTCTGGAATCATTGGACGGCAGCTCAGTCCGTTCGTTGCCTTATTGAGCCCAAAACTACGTTTCAAGTTATTGGTTCCGTGGGGGAACGAACGTGGCCAAGGAAAAAGCCAACCGAGCGAAATCAGTTGTGACAGCCCGACGGCTTGAGTCAAAGATGGCAACCGGAACAGGCAGCACTTCGGATCGATTTCAGCTCCGTCTGCCAGACGGGATGCGGGACCAATTGGCCGAAGCGGCGACGGCAAACGAGCGCTCGCTCAACAGCGAAATCATCCACAGGCTAACGCTATCCCTGGAGCGCGACGGAATGCAGAAGAGGCTTTCGCAGCACCTCAAGACACAGGGCGACCGCATTGCGAAGGTGGAGGAAGAAATAGCCACCCTGGTCGAGCAGCTCAGGCAAAACGACGACTAGCGCTTGAGCCAGGACCGCCAAACTGATCATTTGAGCCATCGATCTCAAATAACGCGAGGTTCCGGGACGCGTTTAGAACTGCGAAGCTGATCGAGCATTCGGCAACCTGCAAGTAAGAAAACGCGCTGTAGAGAAACCAGTAAAGGGTCCCTACGCCGAAGATCATCGAGATCATTCCGCCGCAAATTAAGCGCCGGGCATTCCGGCTGCGACCAGTTCTTGATCGGAGAAGTCAAGCGGGGCGCGAACAACGAAATCAAAAGTGGTGTATTTTCATATACATAGTTCCGATTTTAGCAGCCCGGGGGGACGACCATGACCAAGATCTCTCATTTCGTGAACGCCGCCCTCGCCTTGGCCGCCGTTGCTATCATTGCTGCTGCGCCGGCCCAGGCCGCCGAAGTCGTCTGCAAGACCGGCGCTGCGGTGCAAGGTTGAGTCGCCGCCACGACCGTTCCGGTCGTTGTCGCGCCGGTTGCAACGGCCACCGTCGCCCGCGCTGCTCATATCGCTCCGGCCCCGGTTGTGGTGAGCCGTGTCGGTTATACCCGCGTAACGCCGTATGGCGTGCGGCATGTCGGCTACACCCCGGGCGTGGCGCTAACGCCAGGCTGGAATTTTCGACGATCCGCTCCAATGTGACGACCCGGACGGGCATCCGGATTAGAACGGCCGCCCGATCATTGGCGGCGGCAACCAGGCCCGCTGCTCGTTCGCAGGCTTGCTCTTGCCGCGAATCAGACTCAACCTCGACGAGAAAACATTAATAGCTCGCCACAATTGGTCCCCATTCTTTCAACCCAAAGCTATTCAGGGAGAGATCGATGGGATCCAAGAGCGTGTGGCTAGTGACTTGGTTGCCTTCTGAATCGCGAGCTCCGGTTCGCCTCGCGCCGCTATCTCCGAAGCCTGCAGAGATGGCGTTTGATAATCAAAAAGATGCGGTCCGTCTTGCGATGAATTTGCCCGCGGACCAACATGTGGAGTTGCACTTGCCTGGCGGCCAAATCCTCGGGCGGTGGGCGATTGAACAGATGCTCGAGGCTCAAATGTTGGCCGCTGACGAATAGGATCGGCGCCGAATCCCGCGCGTTCCAGAAAAAGCCCGCCCAGGGGACCGGGGCGGGCTTGAGAA
>DASXPZ010000036.1:0-4537 GCA_036493275.1 Pirellulales bacterium | reverse complement strand
ACAACTGGGGGCGAGTGGGGGGGGTAAGAAACCGGCGGGCCTGCATTGTAGCCAGCCGAGCCCAAGGCCGCGCGAGGGCCGGGCTCGTCGTCGTCATCACCACAGTGCGTATGACTAGCCAATGGACGGCTTCGGTTATTCTTTCAACTCATCTTGCTTTCAAACAAGCGTTTGAATAGATTTACTCAAACGTTTGTTTCAATCGTGTATTTGAACTTCTCGGCGTCTCACGCATGAGCGATCCGATGGGGCCAAGCGCGGATAAGTTCAAGAGTGTCTGGAGTTGATGAGAACGGATCGTAAATCATAGACAAGGCGGTACTTATGGATAACGACGACACCCGGAAAAGGGTCTTGGAAGCGGCCGGCAGGGTCTTTGCCGACCGGGGCTATGAATCGGCCACTATCCGCGGAATTTGCGACTTGGCTGGCGCCAATATTGCCGCGGTGAATTACTATTTCAAAGACAAAAAGAGCCTCTACCTGGCGGCTTGCTTGGAAGCTCAGTGCGCTCGCGAGGGCGCTGTCCCCATGCCGGAATGGGCGCCTGGGACACCTGCCGCCGAACATCTGCGTGACTTCATCCACACGTTCCTGCGCCGGTTGTTGGAAGACGAGCGGCCTGCCTGGCATCGGCAACTCATGCTTCGCGAGTTGGCGACGCCGACCGAGGCCTCGGGGCAAGTCGTCGAAGATTACATCCGGCCGATGGCGATGGTCCTCAAAGGCATCCTAACGGAGATGCTTCCGGCCGGCGTGACGGAAGACGAAGCCTTTTTGGTCGGTTTCAGCATCGTGGCGCAGTGCTTGTTCTATCACCTCCACGAGCCGATTTCGTCGCGCTTGATGGGGGAAGAGGCGTATCGCCAATTGACGGTCGACCGCCTGACGGACCACATCGCTCGTTTCTCACTGGCTGCGATCGGCTACGCCAGGCCTTTGTCGAAACCGGCCGGCGAGATGGTCTCTGGCAATACGGGTGATCGCGGCGCCGCGACAACGCATTGAGGCCGTAACAGGAGTTTGCTCGCATGAACTGGGTTGCCTGGCAAATGTTGACCGGAGACCGCGCCAAGTACTGGGGCACGATCTTCGGCATTGCCTTCGGCACACTGCTGATTTCGCAGCAGACGGCCCTGTTCATCGGCCTGATGCGCCGCACCGCCAGCCAGATCGACGACGTTCGCGAGGCGACGATCTGGGTGATGGATCCCGAGGTTCAAAACACGGACGAAATCCTCCCGCTGGCTGAGACCGACGTCTATCGCGTTCGTGGCGTGCCAGGCGTTTCTTGGGCGGTGCGCCATTACAAAGGACTCGCCCGCGCGAAAGTCTCCAACGGTCGCTTTCGACAGGTCATGCTAATGGGGTTGGATGAAACAACGATGATCGGCGCACCGGTCGAAATGGTGCTCGGCTCGCTCTCTGATCTCGGCCGCCCGGATGGCGTGATCGTCGACAAGGCGGGCTTCGAATACCTCTGGCCCGGAGTCGAGCCGCGATTGGGCGACACCTTGGAGATGAACGATCGCCGCGCGGTGATCGTGGGGGTTTGCAAAGCGGGAGCGCCGTTTCAAACGTTTCCGCTCATCTTCACGCGCTACACGCGAGCCCTGGAATACGCGCCGCCGGAGCGCAATCGCCTGTCGTTCGTGCTGGCCAGACCCGAAGCGGGGCGCGACGTGAGCGAGGTTTGCGCCGCGATCAACAGGCAAACCAAATTGCTGGCACTGTCTCGCAACCAGTTTTTCTGGCGGACGATCGGCTATTACCTGCGTTCGACCGGCATTCCGGTGAACTTTGGGATTACGATCGCGCTGGGATTTATCGTCGGCACCGCGATTGCCGGCCAGACGTTTTATCTCTTCACGCTCGAAAATCTCCGCCAGTTCGGCGCCCTGAAGGCAATGGGGCTGGGGAACGGCCGACTGGTGCTGATGATCCTACTGCAAGCCGGCATTGTCGGCGGCGTCGGTTTTGGGTTGGGAATGGGCGTGACGGCGTTCTTCTTCGAAGCGACCAAAAACGTGACTCACCTGGCTGGCTTCTACCTGCAATGGCAGGTGCTGCTGGGGAGCGCGGCGGCTGTCTCGATAATTGTTGTGCTGGCCAGTCTGGTCAGCATTCGCCGAGTTCTGGTGCTTGAGCCGGCCATTGTATTCCGAGGCTCCTGATGATTGCTACACCGCAACACACGCTCGACGCTGTGCCGACGACCGCATTGCGGACCGACGATGACCCGACATCGGCCATCGCTCGCGCCGCCGGCGTGGCGGTGCACTGTCAGAGGGTATGCAAGGCCTTCGGAGATGGCGATACGCGCGTTCGTGTGTTGCACGACGTGGAGGTGGAAGTCCGGGCGGGCGAGATGTCGCTGCTGGTAGGTCCCAGCGGCTGCGGCAAAACGACCTTGATCTCGATCATTGCCGGATTGCTCGAACCGACCGCTGGCGACGTCACACTTTTCGGTACGGCTCGCTCGAAGCTATCAGCGCGGCAATTGATCGCCTATCGGGCCAAGAACATCGGCTTCGTGTTTCAGCAATACAACCTGTTGCCGGCGCTCACGGCCACTGCCAATGTGGCGATTCCGCTGTTGATCGCCCGGATGAATCGCGAGCGGGCCTTCGAGCAGGCGCGACGCCTGTTGGCTCAGGTCGGCATGGCGGACCGCGCAGACGCCTTGCCCACCCAACTCTCCGGCGGACAGCAGCAGCGCGTGGCGATCGCCCGCGCGCTGGTGCATGAGCCGCGACTATTGGTCTGCGACGAGCCGACCGCGGCGCTCGACGCTCAGTCCGGCCAGACCGTGATGGAGCTGCTACGGCGCGTGGCGGTGCAAGCGGATCGAGCGGTGATTGTGGTGACGCACGATAACCGCGTGTTTCGCTTCGGCGACCGGATTATCGAGATGGACGACGGACGGATTCAGGCGGTGCGGATGGGCGAGGCAGGCAGCGGAGCTCCGGCGGAGCTCGCGTCAACCGAACAGGCGATTAAAGTGGCGCCTGACGAAACAATCGGCGCCGGGCCGTTCGATTTTCAATAGCAAATCAAACCGATCGCAATGTGAGGTGTCGTAATGTTTCGCCGTTGGTTATTGCCGGCTTTGGCTGCCGCGTGCTTTTGCTTTGTCACGTATCAGGTACTGCGCACGCATCAGGAGGCGCCTGACTTGGAGCCGATCGTCATGCCGGCTCGCGCGCCGTATCCGCATGTGGTGGCGGCGTCGGGACTCGTGGAACCGGTAAGCGAGAGCATCGCGGTTGGCTCCCCTTTGGCGGGAGTCGTGGAAGAAGTGGCCGTCAGCGAAGGCCAGCGCGTGGCCGCCGGCGATCTGCTGTTTCGGCTGGACGATCGAGAGCTGAAGGCGCAACTGCTGGTGCGCCAGGCCGACCTGGCGCAGGCAAAGTCGAATCTGGAGCGCGTCGAGAGCCGTCCGCGGCCGGAAGAAATTCCGCCGAGCGCCGCCAAGGTGCGGCGGGCCGAAGCTCAACTCGCCGCCGAGGTCGATCTCTATTCGCGCCGCGAAAAGCTCAGCTCAAGCCGGGCGGTATCCGAGCAAGAGTTGATCTCCGCGCGCCAGGCGGCCGCCGCGGCGCGCGAGGCGGTGGCCGAGGCCCAGGCGGCGCACGAGCTGCTGCTGGCCGGCTCGTGGGGACCCGATAAGGACGTCGCCCGCGCCGAGGTCAAACAGGCCGAGGCCCTGGTCGATCAGACCAAGACCGATCTCGCGCGGCTCGAAGTCCGCGCGCCTATTTCAGGCGATATTCTCAAAACGGATATCCACCGCGGAGAATATGTGAGCGCGTCACACGGGCAATCGCTGGTCGTGATCGGCGATCTCAATCATCTTCGCGCGCGGGTCACGATCGACGAGCAGGATCTTCCTCGCTTTCGCCCTGGTCGTCCAGGCCGCGGTTTTGCGCGTGGCGGCGCCGAAACTCCGCTGGAGCTGACCTTTGTTCGGGTCGAGCCCTTCGTGCAGCCCAAGCGCTCGTTAAATCGCGATTCGTCAGAGCGGGTCGACACCCGCGTGCTCGAAGTCCTCTACGCGCTCCCTCCCGGCGCGCAGACGGTTTACGTCGGTCAGCAGTTGGACGTCTTTATCGAGGCCGAGACGTCGATCCATGACGGCACGGCCGAGCGGCAATTGACGCGCAAGTGAGCTTCGCGATCATCGCGGCTCAATCCCCCGCATCGAGCATTCACCGCGCCTCGGGCGAATCGATGACCAGTTCGTAGATCAACCACGAGTCTTCTGCCGACGGCAGCACGAGCATCGATAGGTGGCGGAGGTATTCCTCGCGCTGCGAATAGCAATCGCATTCGATCCGCACGCCGTTTCCCTCGATGTATTCTTTCACCTCGGTGTACGCTGGCGGAGGGTCCCCCTTCATCTTGGCGAGGGGAATCATGCTGCGGAACATCGGCTTGAACGCCGCGGCGGGGATGATCAAATCGTTCTTCTGGCCGTTGGGAGCCAGGCGTCGATCGACGATGTTCGCGGAGTCCGAGTAGAGGTCGAGAATCGCCG
>DASXPZ010000035.1:0-3913 GCA_036493275.1 Pirellulales bacterium | reverse complement strand
CCAGGGCGATTGCACCTTAAAGCGTAGCGTGCAAAGCATCTTCCGGCATTCGAGCAAAAATGCGTTTTTGTGCTAGCTGCAAAAACTTCGAGAAACGCGCTGCTAGCACAATTGCGTCCGAACCATAAGTCGTTTTCTAGTCGGCTTTTTTCGTGCAATCGCCCTGGGGAGAGGGCCGGGGCGAGGGCAGCCGCGCCGCACAGCCCGCCACTCCCCCTCTCTCAGATTCAGCCGAGAAGCTACAGCCCGTCACCGCTCTCACCACCATTCCGCGTCGCCAGCGCGCGCCAGATCACGAGATCAATCGCGCTGGCCACAAACCGCGTGCTGCCATCGCAGCACAGCAAGTTGACGCCCCCTGGGTGATTGCTGCGCGCAGTCATCTGGGCCATTTGTTGCGGCTGATTCATGCAGTCCCACCCAATAGCGTTTGGGGCGTAATAGTGGTTGTAGATCGTGTTGCCGTAGTTCCCCAAGATCCACTTGCCGCTGCGCTGACTGAACCAGTCGCCCACGCCTATCGTCTGGCAATTGATCGGGCCGACCGGCAGGTTATTCGGCAATTCGAGGATGAACAGCGCGCCGTCGTTCGGCGTGTCGGTGATCGTGTCGCCATTGCCAAGTTGGCGTTCGCTGAAGGCCGCGGTGTGAGATGATCCGTCTACCAGTTTTGCGAACGTGACCCCGGACGTCAGATAGAACACGCCGTCGGCGTCGGTCAGGCTCCCCTGGTTCGCGCCGCTGCTGGCGCTCGCCACGTAATTCGTGCCACCGTAATCCAAGCCCGGCACGCGTCCGTCGGCCGGATCGCTAGGGCAGCAAAGCACAGGCAGGCTTTGCGCCGCCGCCGCGCGATTCGTGGCGCCGCTGTACGAAACTCCGGCGATCACCAGGTCGGTCGGCGCCGAATCGAACTTGAGATTCGATTGCAAACCGCTCTGCTCGATATACGGCAGCAAGAAAGCCTGGGGCGAAAACACCAACGGCGGCGGCCCGCCGCGCCCCGGCGGAAAACAGCCGTGGGTCTCGGCGAATCCGTGCAATGCCAGCCCGAGCTGCTTGAGATTGTTGGCGCAGCTCGTCCGTCGGCTCGACTCGCGCGCCATCTGCACCGCCGGCAATAACAGCCCGATCAAAATGCCGATGATCGCAACTACCACCAGCAACTCCACGAGCGTGAAGCCGCGCGGTCGGCTTCGCGCGCGGGGCCGCGGCGCCACTATCGCGCACGGTCGAGCACTGTGACCTCGCATCATGGAACTCATAGCGGAAAAACCGAAAACCAGTTCTTGGAGCAGACCCTGGAACTTTACGATACCATTCCTGCGCCCCATGCGGGCAAGAACATCGAAATCCGTGTGCAACGGTCAAGTTACGTTGCCGTTCTCCTGTGAGCCTCGGGGCGTTAACACGCGAGGAGCAACCAACCAGGTTGGCCTTCCTGAGGCCGGTCTTTTCAAGTGGAGCGTTCGCCGCTCTGCGCCGTGATCGAAGACCTCTGCTGCAAAGAACTTCGGAAGTCTTGATGTTCGGCGGCTTATCGTCCTTCCAGCATCGCCGTGCCGAGTGGCTCGTAGACTGGGCCGCCGCGCTCTTGCTCGCTCGAAAAAACGATCACCGCGTCGACGTCGATCACGCCGACCGGATAGTCGCGTTGTTCTTCGATCACTCGCGACAACTCGCTGATTCCAGCACCCTCGCCGCGCACCCGGCCGATGGTCAGGTGGGGGCGAAAGCGGCGATTCTCCGCTCGAAAGCCGAGCTTCGCCAGGGCCTCTTCAAGCTGCGCGTGGAGCGCGGCCAACTCTTCGGTTTCGTCGTCTACGCCCAGCCAAACGGTGCGCGGGCGTTTTAAATCCGGGAAGGCCCCGGCCGAGGCGACGCGGATCGAAAAGGGCGGGAACGCCGCCGCCACGCTTTCGACCGCCGCGCAAACTTTGGGAACCTCCAGCAGGTCGATCTCTCCCAGGAACTTCAGCGTCAGATGGAGCTGCGCCGGATCGACCCAGCGGACCTTGGCGTCGATTGTCTGCAACAGGTCGATCAACTTTTTGGCGCGCGAGCGGACCTCGGGCGAGATCTCAATAGCCACAAACGTCCGCACAGTTCGTTGCATCGGAGATCAGTTCGCCTGCGAGCGCCAGCGGGTAAACAAGGCTGCGGGATTGCCGCGTTAGAATTGCAGCATCCGCCGGTAGTCTTCCATGCGGCGGTCGAGATCGGCCCGTTCGATTTGCTTCAGCCGGTCGAGGCTGAACGCTTCGACCGTAAAGCTGGCCACCAGCGTGCCGTAGGCCAGCGCGGTCTTCAGGGTTTTCGGAGTGATCGTTCCCTGCTCGGCCAGGTAGCCCATCATACCGCCGGCAAAACTATCGCCGGCGCCGGTGGGGTCGATGACGTCGGGCGTGGGATAGGCGGGCATGACGTAGGTTTCGTCGGCGCTAAAGAACATCGCGCCATGCTCTCCCTTTTTGATAACGACAAACTTGGGGCCCATCTCGCGGACTTTTCGTCCTGCGCGGACCAGGTTTTCGTCCCCCGTCAGCAACTTCGCTTCGCTGTCATTAAGGACCAGGCCGTCGAGTTGACGGAAGAGCTTCATCAATTCGTCGCGCTGGATATTGATCCACAGGTCCATCGTGTCGGCGACGACCAATTTTCGCTGGGGCGTTTGCTCCAGCACTTTCAGTTGGATCGTGGGAGAGCCGTTCCCCAGAAAGACGAACTTGGCCGATCGATAATCGGCCGGCATCACCGGATCGAACTTGCCGAGGACGTTCAGATGGACTTCGAGCGTTTCGCGGTCGTTCATGTTCGGCAGGTATTTGCCGCTCCAGCGAAACGTCTTCTCGCCGGCGATCATGTTCAGACCGCGCACGTCGACGTTGCGCTCGGCCAGCAATTTCGTGTGCTCGGCGGGCCAGTCGTCGCCGACGTCGGCCACCAATTGAATGGGGCACTTGAAATAGCTGGCGGCGTACGAGAAGAAAGTCGCCGATCCGCCGAGGACGTTATCGCGCTTGTCGGTGGGGGTCTCGACACTATCGAGCGCCACCGAACCCCAGACCAATAGTGACATGCGTTTCTTTCAAAAAAGGGGACGCGACTCTTTGTTTAGCAATTCACGAAACCGGCCGCTTCCGGGGGCGACCGCGGGGACGCAGCGTCGACTGCAGCCCGAGCTTTGCGGCGGCCTTCTTTTGCCAGTCGGGCGCGCCAAACGGGCTGCCGCGGCGAACGGCTTGTCTCACCGCCGCCAATTCCGCCTCGGATTGTGCCGCGTTGACGTGGGCGACCCAATCGCGTGGGCGAGACACGGGCCACTGCGATAGCAAGGCGCGAGCTTCCGCGTCGCCCGACACCCGGCGCCACAGGCTCGACCAGCGCCACGCCTCGGCCCGGGGCGCCAATCCGGCGCGGAGCGCGTTTCGCTCGACGTACCGAACCACGGTGTAAAAATGGTGATCGTCCTCGACGGGAAAGGCCTTGAATCGACCCTGATAGAGGTGACCAGTCCCCGAGGTATGATGGTGCGCGTGCCAGCGCATGGTATGCGTATGCGCCACGCAGCGCAGAAACGCGGTCAACTCCCCTTCCTTCCTTGGTCGCAACACGAAGTGCCAATGATTGGGCATTACGCAATAGGCCAGAATCTCGATCGGAAACTTCTGATGCGCTTCGAGCACAACCTGCTCGAACGCTTCGTAATCCGCGTCCTTTCGAAACAGGGGCAAGCGCGCCACGGCGCGATTCATTGCGTGGTAGACAAGATCCTTCGGGGCATGGCGAGCGATTCGCGGCATGCTCGAAATCTAACCGACGCGCCGTGCCGCCGTCAATAACGACTCGCGTCCCCTTTTCTTCTCTGGTGACACACGTTCCACCGTGTCCACTCAAAACGCCGTGCAGAAAA
>DASXPZ010000034.1:0-1567 GCA_036493275.1 Pirellulales bacterium | reverse complement strand
TGAGCGCCGCCGATTCACTCTTCTTCACCGGCGGCAGACATTGTGTGTCGGAGCAAACCTGGTAACGCACCGTTGCCACGACGTTTGCATTTCCGGAGGCCGACTTCGACGTCGCAAGCTCAAGCAGAAAATTGGCTGTGCCGGTATAGGTTTCCGTATCGATCTGGAAATTCGGATCGAGCTTCCGTACTGGCTGCGGCCGATATACCGTGTAGCTCGCAATAGCCGGGCTCTCGGCTACGTCAATTTTTGTGATGATCGGTCCGCCCGGCGGCGTCGTTGGCGAATAGAGATGCCAGCCCGGCTGGATAGTGGCCTTCAGTTCGAGATACGCTTTTGCGCCCGGCGCTGCTTTCCCTCCGCCGAGCGTCCATTGCACCGGGTCTTCTTTAGCCGTCGAGAGCGCCGGTAGAAGACCAAGCAGCAACAGCGAAGAAAGGAAACGGCCAAACATCAAGTTCACCTGCCGTTCAACTCGGTTGCGATCCGCTGATTGATTCCGCCTTCGGCGAAATCTTTGGCCACCCGAATGGCGTTCCGGATCGCCTTTGCATTGGAGCGGCCATGGCAAATTATGCAGATTCCGTTGAGGCCGAGCAGCGGAGCGCCGCCATATTCGGAATAGTCCACGCGCTTTTTGAAATCGTTAAAAGCGCCTTGTGCGAGATACGCCCCTACTTTCCGCGCCACCGTCGCCTTCAAAGATTGCTTTAACATCTGGCGCAGCACTTCAACCAATCCCTCGCTTACCTTTAAGGCGACGTTCCCCACAAACCCGTCGCAAACGATAACGTCCGCCGCGCCGGTATACACATCGCGGCCTTCCACGTTTCCGATGAAATTCACATGCAAAAGATTCTTAAGAAGCGGCAGCGCCTCGTGCGTCAGCGAGTTGCCTTTGTGGTCTTCTTCGCCAATCGACAGCAGCCCCACGCGCGGCTTCGCAATCCGGAAAATCACCCGCGAATAGGCAGTGCCCATCACGGCGAATTGCGCCAGCATCTCCGGGGAGCAATCGACGTTCGCGCCCACATCTACCATGATCGCCGAACTGCCGCTCAGCGTGGGGAAGGCGGACGCCAGCGCCGGCCGGTCCACGCCCCGCAACATGCCTTGCACCATTTTGGCGGTGGCCATGATCGCGCCCGTGTTTCCCGCCGAAACCACGCCCTGGGCCGCGCCCTCATGCACCAGCCGCGAGGCCACCCGAATAGAGCTGTCCTTCTTCGCGCGCATCGCTTTCGCGGCGCTTTCCTTCATGCTGATCTGTTCGCTCGCGTGCCGGATTTCAATCGGCAGTCTACGCCAATCCGCGTGCCGGTCCAGCTCTTTCCGGATCACTTCTTCGCGCCCTACCAAAATTATTCCGACGTTCAAAGTCCTGGCGGCCTGCAGAGCGCCTTCCACTTCCGGCTTCGGAAAATGGTCGCCGCCCATCGCGTCGAGGGCTATCGTCACCATGTGGTCAAGAGTTGGCTGGGGGTTAGGTTTCGACGACTTCAATGACTTCGCGGCCCTTGTACTTGCCGCAATGCGGGCAGGCGCGATGGGCGCGGATTTTTTCGTG
>DASXPZ010000033.1:0-1538 GCA_036493275.1 Pirellulales bacterium | reverse complement strand
ACGCCATTCGGATCAATCCGAGCTTCGCGCAGGCGTATTTTGCGCTGGGCTTCACTCTCATCGTCAGCGGCAGGGCCAATGATGGATTGGCATATCTCGATCGGGCCACCCAGCTCAGCCCCCGCGATCCACACCTGGCTTCATTTCACACCATACGGGCTGTCGGGCATTTCGCACTTGGCGACCTCGACACCGCGGAGCGCTTCGCCCGCATCGCGACCCGGATTCCAAATGCCAATCACTGGCCCTTGGCATTGCTAGTGTCGTTGCTAGCTATCAAGCAGCGTAGTGCGGAGACGGTGCGAGCGGCTGACGTGCTGTTGCGGCGGTATCCTAGCTACAGTGTCGCGACGGCTCGCTCGGACTTCTTCTTCTGCGGAGACAGTGATTTGGTCGAGCGCTTTCTCGAGGGTCTGCGTCAAGCAGGCCTCCCCGAAACCGCAGCCCCCGACCGGGCCAAGCAAGTGCGACCGGCAACCCGGGCGGTGGCCCTGACTGAAGAGGCGACGGCCAACTGACCTGTGCGCAGACAGTGGGGAACTGATCGCACTAGATAGCGCTGTGCCCTTGGCAGTCGGTTAACTGAGCCGTGCTGCTGCTCAAAAACGCACGTTCCATTGGTGGTCATCGCCTTCAGACCTCCGAGTCTGAACGACGTAATCGGCGTTGCTGGCGCCGCCTCGTCGATGGCCACTACCGCTGTATGCCTCAGCCTGTGTCTCTGGCGTAAATCCACGAATTCTCAAGATCTTCTTCAAGTCTCCTTCAAGCTATCCACGTGCCGCTCGACTAGGTTGGAGCCACGCCTCGAGGGCAGTTCCCCAGGCGTCCGAGAATAATCCAACCCGAGGACGAGGACACCAATCATGTCAGCCCACGCCATCAGCGCCGAAACGACGCCTGCAAAGAAGATTCCCGCTCCGCTGAATGGAGTCAGCACGGCCGCCCTGTTTGCCACCATCGACGTCGTAAAGAACCAGCCACAGCTTGGCGCCTTCCAGTTTCGTGCCAAAGGCGATTGGCTTGGTGGAACGCATACGCGTACCACTATGTCTGACTTCTCCGGCGCCGGCGGTGAACACAGCCATAAGTCAGCCTATATGGCGGAGGCGGATCACCCACCGGTGCTTTGTGGCCAGGACAATGGGGCGACGCCGGTCGAATACGTACTGCACGCACTCGCCGCCTGCTTGACGGCCGGCATCGCAAACATCGCCGCCGCTCGGGGGATCACTCTGCATTCCGTGACCTCCTCGCTGGAGGGTGACATGGACCTGCGTGGCATCCTGGGTCTCTCCAAGACGGTAAGGAACGGCTTCAGCGGCATGCGTGTTCGTTTCGATATCAAGGGTGACGCACCCGAGGCGAAGCTGAAGGAGGTCGTACAGCAGGCCTGTGCCCGCTCCGCCGTTCTCGACATCCTGACCAACGGCGTCCCGATCAAGGTCGAAACCAACACCTGAATTAGATGCGCTGGCGGGGCGCCCACCTCGCCGGCCGACCAGTGGGAGGTCGCAATGCGGCAGACCGATGCAATC
>DASXPZ010000032.1:0-4422 GCA_036493275.1 Pirellulales bacterium | reverse complement strand
TGTCGCCGCGCCGTAAGGGCTTCCCCCGCGTGGCTCGCTGATGTCGGTGAGTTGAGGGCAAGTGTACGGCAGACCGACATAGATCATGCCGTGGTGCAGGAGTGTGGGAATGAACGTCAGAATGGTCGACTCGTTGCCGCCGCCGGTGCCGGTGCTAGCGAAGACGCTGGCAACCTTGCCGACCAGCGCTCCTTTGACCCACATGCCGCCGGTCTGATCGAGAAAGTTGCGCATCTGCGCCGCCATGTTGCCGAATCGCGTGGGCGTGCCGAACAGGATCGCGTCGTAGTCCGGCAACTCGGCCGGCGCGGCGATCGGCGCCGGCTGGTCGAGCTTGGCGCCCGCCTTCTTGGCCACCTCGGGCGGCATCAATTCCGGCACGCGCTTGACGACGACCGTCGCGCCGGCCACGCTCGCCACCCCTTCGGCCACGGCGCCGGCCATCGTTTCGATATGTCCGTACGTCGAGTAATAGAGGACGAGAATTTTTGGCATGGGATGGGTCTCCTTCTCGCGACCAGATTGATGTGAGATAGGGGGCGCCGCACTCGTGGGCGATGACTGTCGCCCCCTTGGGGCTTGGATTCTAGACGACGCGATTTTGTTCGTTTGTCATCCCCAGGGGCTTACGCCCCTGGCTATTGACTCGCCGCCCCGTTGGGGCTTGTGTCGGAGACGAATCGCTGCGAGCCAGCCGCGCGGTAGCTACGACGTAATTCCCTTCGTCAGTTCCATGAACGCCGTCTCCAGGTTGATCTCGTCCTCCTTGAACATCACGATCTTGAAGCCGGCGGCGATCAACTGGCTGGGGAGCTCGCTGTAATCTTCCACTTCCGGCGCCATGGTGACGGTGATCACGCCCTCGTTGATATCGACCTTTTCCACGCCCGGCTGCCCTTCCAAAAGCTTGGCGGCCCCGTCGACGTTTTCCTTCACGGTGATTTTCAGCACCGGCTGAAGGCGGACCTTGCGCATCACGTCGGCCACGCTCGAATTCTGCACCATCACTCCCTTTTCGATGATGCCGATCTTGTTGCAGATGTCGGCCAGCTCGGGCAGGATGTGGCTCGAAACCATGATCGTTTTGCCCATGTTCCGCAGCTCCTTGAGCAAACCGCGGATTTCGATCCGTGCCCGCGGGTCGAGACCGCTGGCCGGTTCATCGAGCAGCAACACCTGCGGATCGTGCAACAACACGCGGGCCAGGCCGAGGCGCTGCGTCATGCCGCGCGAGAGGCTGGTGACGAAGGCCTCGCGCTTGTAGCCCAGATCGACCAGCTCCAGAACTTCGTCGCAGATCTTGCGGCGGGCGGCGCCCTTGATCCGATAGGCGGCGGCGAAGAATTCCAGGTACTCGATCACCTTCATGTCGTCATAGACGCCAAAGAAGTCCGGCATGTAGCCGATGACGCGGCGGATTTCCTTCGGCTTGGTGTAGATCGAATAGCCGCAGACATAGGCCTCGCCGTAGGTCGGATTGAGCAACGTGGCCAGCACGCGCATGGTGGTGGTTTTGCCGGCGCCGTTGGGCCCGATAAAACCGAACACGTCGCCGCTGTCGAGCTTCAGGTCCATATGATGGACCGCGTTGATCTGGCCGTAGGTCTTCGTCAGGTCTTTGATCTCGATCACGGTGTCGCTTCACTTTCGTGAGATGGAAAAGAAACAGAATGAGCCAGACCGGGCTCTCTGCCGCGGCTCATTCGCGCTCGGCTTTGGCGGCCGGCTTGATGGGGAAGACAAAGCGATAGACCACCCAGTGCAATTCGGCCGGCACGGTCAAGGGCTCGCCGTCGGCGGCCAGTTGCGCGGCCGACCGGGTGGCGCGCCCTACCAGCACGGCGCGGTCGAGCGACAGCAGGTCGGTCATGTCGAGATATTGCTCCATGCTGTTGGTCAGGTTGCGCGTCGATCCTCCCGCCCCTTTGAAGAACATCATGGCGTGGAGCGTTTGCATGACGTCGCCGCCGCCTACGCCATTGTAGTAGTTGGGCTGGTAGTTGGTGGGGCTATCGACGAAGCCGGTGGGGTTGCGGAGGACTTGTTCCAGATCGCGCCGCTCGCCCGGCTTGAGCGTGATGGTTTCGCCCGCCTTGATGGCGCCCAGCGAAAACGCCCAGCGATCCGAGAGCAACAAACAATCGACCAGCACTTCGTCGAGTCCGTTGCGGATCTCGCCCGCCGGCACACGGCTGGTGTCCATCGTCAGGTCGGCGGTTACCGTTGGCGTGGAAGAGTAGCTCGATCGGCCGAGGAAGCCCTTGGTGCTCCAGACCTGAATCGGGGCGCCTTTCACGGCGTCTAGTTGCGGCGTGAATGTGTACTCGCCGCTGAACATGCCCCCTCCGCCCCCGCCATAGGGACGATTGGCCGCTCCGCTCCAAGCAAACAGGCGGTCGGACTGCGGGACTTCCGCCCCGGAGGGTTGCTTTGGAATCAAGGAGAGGTCGAACGCTCGCGACTGCGGCGTGAATAGATTCAACCACGTTGTGCCGCGCGTCTGGCCCGTGGCGACGTCGACGTCGATCAGATCGACCTGGTTCAAACGCAAGTCGTCTCCCTTGGTGTAGACGGCCAGCAAGTAGGCCCCGCCGCTCACCAGGATCACCCACAACGGAAAGGTGACCCAGGTAAGCTCCATCCGCTTCAAGACGCGCTTGACCAGAAAATAATCACCCGGCCCGATCAGCGCGATGTAGCCCAGGATCAGCAGCGCGACGAGCGCGAAAGGGATCCGCGTGACGCCGGCGAATTGATCGAGGCCGCTTTGCATTTGACCGGCGAGGTCCTGCATCCAGCGCCGGTTCCCCATGTTGTTGATATTGTTTGGGTCGGTCGAGGTCGAGGGATCGGGGAGGCCGAGCAATCGGCTGGCCATCAGCCCTCGCCCATCCCAATCGATAAACGGCTGTCGATCGAGATCGACGGCGACGAACGTGATCTGGCCGAAGCGCCGCGGCGTTTTCACCACCAGCGGCAAGTCCGCCTCGGCGATTACGGTCACCCCTTCGACGCTTTCGAGCTTCGGCACGGGTAGGGCCAGGTCGCGCCCTTGGGGACGAGGGACCTTGCGTCCGCCGCCGACGTAATTCTCGAGCGCCACGGTCCGCTTGAGCGTCGTTGGCTCGACGAAGCGTCCCGGAGCAAATCTGGCCAGCACCGCGTCGGGCGCCAGGACCGCTGGCGCCTGAGAGCCAACCGCCAGCACCAGCTTTCCTCCCTGTTCGATCCATCGCTCAAGCGCGGCCACGCGAGCCCCTGTGTCGAGCAGCTTGGTGAACATCTCCGGCGAGCTGGTGGTGATGACCACCGTGTCGACGCCGTCGTACCCGTACCATTCGGTCGGCAGGATGGCCACGTCGTCAATCTGGGCGACCGAGATCGCTTCGCCGCCGGACGTTTGATGAAGCACGGCCGCTTGCTCAACGCCCAGCGATGGGCCGATCGACAACACCAACCGCTCGCCCGGTTGGATGGGCCACGGAATACTCAGCGTGTCGGAGCTGGCGTTGTTGCCGCTAACGGGCCGATTAATGATCGCCTTACGCCGCTCGTCACGGAAGATGATCTGCACGTCGGGTTGCGGCGCGCCGAACTTGGCGTACATCTGCACCTTGGTTCGCTTGCCCGGCATCAACTGCACCGGGCGCGGGTGGACCATCACGCAGGTTGCGCCGTCGGCGTCGGCCACGTGGATCTCGACCGATCCGGTGATCGAGTCGGTTCCTCCTTGGAAAGTAAGCTCGACGGGAGTCCAGCAGCCCGCCTTGTACTTCGACATTGAGTCACCGAGCGACGAGTTCGTTTTGCTCTCGCCGAAGCCAACGCGAATGGCTTCGACTGTCGGTCGGCGTTGCTCTTGCGCCACAGCGGCGTTCGATAACGCCAACATGGCCGTCACGAACGCGAGCGTCAGCGACCAGACAAGACGCCATCGCAGATTCACGGTTTGAAAGAATGCCCGCTGGTTCATGGTTTCTCCGCGTTTGCGCAAGTGCAGGCGAATTGTCCGCAGCCGGGGCAGCCGCTTCCGTATTTCCGCTGCACGGCCTCGTTGAGATCGACTCCAGCCACATTGGCGATCGTGGCCAGCCAGGCCAGCACGTCGGCGAACTCGCCCAGGCGTTCTTCGTGCGTGCCGCTTCGCAGGCAACTGGCCAGCTCGCCGATTTCTTCCATCAGCCACATGAACGTGCCGTCGACGCCGCGGGCCACGTCCTTCTCATAGTACATGTCACGAATCAATTGCTGGAACGAGGCGAGCGTAACGCCGGCGCGCTGTGCGTCGGCGCTGGTTTCCTGATTTGCGGCGTCGAGTTTGTTCATGGCGCCAAACCTGCTTTAACCTTTTTGGCCTGCGCGTGTTCCGGGTCGATTTCGAGCGCCTTGGCGACCGCCGCCTCGGCTCGGTCTCGGCGGCCG
>DASXPZ010000031.1:0-5633 GCA_036493275.1 Pirellulales bacterium | reverse complement strand
CGGATCGATCAAATGAAACGGCACGCCGAAAAACGTCTGCGGCTCCCAACTCGGAAAGATCAATCGCTCGACGTCGGCCTTCGGATTGATGAACATCCCCTTCGTGCTGATCGAAGTCGCCACGCGCTCCAGCGGCAGCGGCAAAAAACGCCCACGGGCCGATAGAAATTCCAGCAGGTTCACCAACTCTTCGGCCGGCAGCTTTTCGAAACCCTCGGGCATCAGCGAGCGCTTCGATCCGGCCAGTTCGTCGATCTCTTCGCGCAGGATCACCTGCCGCTTGGCCTCAACGTCGAGCAGTTCGATCGTCGTTTTGGTCTCAGCGGCCAACAGCCCGGTCAGCACGCGACCGTCGCTGGTCGCCACGGTATATTGTTGATAGTTTCCTTCGACCGAGCGATTCGGATCGAGGACCTCGGTCAAGATATCGCGGCGCTTGCGAGCGGCGACGCCGGTCAAGTCGGGTCCGACTGCGCCCCCTTGCCCGCCGTGGCGATGGCACTTGCCGCAGTTCTTTTCGAACACCAGCTTGCCGGCCGAAGCGTCGCCGCGGCGGTCCGCCAAAGGGAGCAATTCGTCGAGGATCGCCTGCCGATCGGGATTCGTCAGCCGCCCGCCGCGCGCCAGTAGCGCCTTCGCGCGTTCTCTCAATTTGGCGTCGGGATGTTGCGAAAGCCGCGTTTCCATTTCGACCGAAAGGGCGCCCGCCGGAACGCGATCTTGCTCCAGCGCGTCCAACAGCGCCGCGGTCCACTCGGGCCGGCGCAAGAGCACGGCCAGCGCTTGCGATTGCGCAGCGGGCGTGTAACGACTCCAGCCGCCGAGGATCGCCCCGGCCACTTCGCCGCTCTTCGCGCGACCCAATGCGTCGAGCAATCCGGCGACCAGTTCGGGGCTCGCCTTGGGCGAAATCAATTCGACGACGACGGCGACCGCATCGGCGCTTGAGTCCAATTGCAGTAGTCCTTCGACCGAGGCGACACGATCTTTTTCCGCGCGCTCGCCGTCGACCGCTTCGCGCAGCAGGCCGGCGCGCATTTCGCGCGCCGCCGGACGCAGCGCCTCGCCGGCGTTCCAGCGATTCGCCAGGGCGATGACTTGCAGCCCACTGCCGCCGCGCAACTTTTCCAATAGCGACACAAGCGCCGCCTGGAGTTCTTCGTCGACCTTCGGCGGGCGATTCTCCGGCCAGCCGGCGGCCAGTCCGGCCACGGCTGCCTCGGCCACGGCAAGATCTCCCGCGGCCAGACTCTTTAGTAACGGAGCGATGGGCCGGGCGCCGCGCTCGTGCGCGTAATCGCCCGCCACGATCCGCACGCAATTCAGAAGCGCAGCCGGCGGCGGCTGCGCGTCCTCGCGCTTTGCGACGACGTTCAAGAAGTCCGCGCCGCTGCGGGCCGCTGCGCACGTGACCGCCAATGGCAACCAGCGGTCTTCGGCCACGCCAGGTTCTTCAAGCAGCGCCGCAAGCTGCTTGCCAACCAGCACTCCGCCAGGGCTATCGGCCAATGTCAGCAGGACGTCCAGCCGCTGCTGCGGATTCGGGTCTTTCAATAGCGGCGCGGCTAATAACGACTGCGCGCCGCCGAGCGACATGCTCGGCAAGGCGCGGAGCGCGTTGCGGCGAACGCTCGCGTCGGTGTGCTTGAGCAGTTCGGAACAAAGCTCGGCCAACCGCGGCTCGAACGCCTCGCCACCGGGCGCCTTGCGTAGGCCGACGAGCGTCCACAGCGCGTGGATCACCGCGGCCGGGTTGTCGCTTTTCTCAATGATCGCCGCCAGATCGGTCTGCACGTCATTTTTGCCGCGCGCCACCAGCAACTGCTGCGCTTGCAGCCGCCACAGCAGGTTATCGTGTGAGAAGGCCGCCAGCAGCTCGGCCGGCTTTTCGATATCGAGCCGCGGCGCCGGCGTCCCGCGGGCCGCATCATGCGTGATCCGATAGACTCGCCCGTGCGACTTGTCGCGGAGGGTCGTTTCGTACGCGTTCCCTTTGCCGGTCTTGAAGCCGTGCGGCGTGGGATTGTGCTGCACGACGTAGTTGTACCAATCGAGCACCCACACGCCGCCGTCCGGCCCCACGGCCGCTCCGATCGGCGCGCTCCAAGGGTCGGTGCTGGCCACCAGGTTGTAGCCGTCCCGAGCCACGTAGCCGCTGCCGCGCGGAACAAGCCAATCAAGATGCACCAGATGCCCGGTCGGCTCGCAAACCAGCGCCGCGCGATTCCAATACTCGCTAGGGAACGCGCGGGCCGTGTAAAGTTCATGCCCAGCGGCCGAGGTGAAACCGCCGTGCCAGTCCATCTGCCGCACGTCGTCGGCGATGGGGTGGTAGCGCTTGTGATCTTCGATCCCTGCGCTGCCGGCGGCGTGAAAGCCATGCACGCGCTCGAAGTAGCGATTCGGAATCGCCAACTGCACGCTGTGCTCATTGTTGGCGGTGCTGGCGAAGACGTCGCCCGCTTCGTCGATCCCCAGCCCCCAGGTGTTGTTGCTGGTCGAGGTCAAGACTTCGAAATCGCTCCCATCGGGCCGAAAGCGAAACAGTCCTTGGCGAAAACTGTGCTCGGTGTCGCCCGACTTCACTTTGCCGCCGCTGTAGCCGACCGTGGCGTAGATCCAATTGTCGAACCCGTAATGCAGGTTGGACGTCACGGCGTGCGTGTCGGCGCGGCCGAAGCCGCTGAACAAAACGCGGCGCGATTCGCCTCGGCCGTCGCCATCTTTGTCTTCAATCAACAGAATATGGGGCGAAACGGCCACGATCACCCCGCCTGGCACGGGGAGCAGGCTGGTGGGGATGTTCAGATTCTCGGCGAACACGGTGAAGCGATCGGCGCGGCCGTCGCCGTCTGTGTCTTCGCAGATCTTGATCCGGTCCGTGCCGTTTTCGTGCGGATCTTCGCGCAGCGTGTTCGGATAGTCGAGACTCTCAGCCACCCACAGCCGGCCGCGCGCGTCGAACGCCATCGCGATCGGCTTCACCACGTCGGGCTCGGCGGCGAACAGTTCCGCGCGAAAGCCCTCGGGCATGTGCAACCGCGCGAGCGAGTCGGCTGGCGACAGGGGAAGCGGCATGCGGCGGAGCCGGTCGGCCTCGGTCCCCCACTTCTGCCCGGCGACGTAATTCGGCAGCCCTTCGCCGGCGTCGGTGAAATCGGGCGTTGGAATCGCGTCCGGCACGCGCCCGGCGGCCCAGCGCAGGCCGGCGGCCAGCAAGCGGATGTAGCCCGGCTCGCGCCACGTTCGCTCGTCATGGCCGAGGGCCGTGTAATAGACGCGCCCCTCGCCCTGGCGGCGGACCCAGGTGTAAGGCTCGTAACCGCCAGCGTGTTCGCGGACCATCAGCACGCGTCGATCTTCGGATACCTCGTTATGCAAATACGTTTCGTCCCAACTCTCGAAGCTCCGCGCGTCTTTCATCGCCGGATGCTGGGCGTCGATGATCCGCGCCCGAAAGACGCCGCTCTCGTGCCGATCGAAACGTCCGCCGACGAGGGCGGTGTACTTGGCGCTATTGCGAAAGCAGTGCGAGGCGCAGTGGACGGCGACAAGCCCCTTGCCCTTTTCGATGAATTCGAGGAGGGCCTGTTCGTTTTCGGCCGGCAAGTCGCCGCTGTCTCGATAGATGAGCAGGCCATCGTAGAGCTTCAGATTGTCCGGGTTGAGATCTCGGACGTCGGCCGTGTAGGTAAGCTCGATCTCACTTTTACGCAGCTCGCCACCGACCACTCGATGCATGACCAGCGGGCGGTGGTGGCCTTCGTCGCCGAGCATCAGGATATTGAGCTTTGCCGCGGGCTTCGTTTCCGCATCGACCTTCGGCGACGACTTATCGGCCGGGGCCTTTGGCGTTTCGTCAGCGAATAGCAGCCCACCCAGCGACGCGAGCAAAAGCAGACATCCGCAACCGCGGAGCGTGAGATGAACAGGCATAAAGATCCCGCCGTGCCAAAAGGAGAAAAAGACGATCAAGCGACGGTCGGGCAAACAGGGCGGCGCGCGACCGTTTCCCAGGATAATCGCTCCACCCCGGCGCCCGCCACTGCCGGGCGGAATGGAGATGCGCTAGATCGATCGCGAATCGCGCGGAAACGATCCCCAATCGGGGTCGTCATGCGATGTGACGCTTGAAGCGCGCCTCGCGAGGACGCGGCGTTTTGCGATAGGCAATTCGAGGCCAAGCGGGCTATTCTAAGCTGGCGTTTTGCCCTGTGCCTCGACGCTGATGCGATCGCGGGGATGCTAGTGCTCTTGCGGAGGTAACGATGGAACGTCTTCCTGCTCGCGCGCTCAGAGGATTAACGCGCCGCCTGCGCTTCAGCCTGACGACGCTGCTGACGCTTGTCGCCGTCGCGGCGTTCGTCTCTGCGCACATCGGCAATCGCGTCCATGCGGTGCAAGGATCGATCGAGTCGGTCGTCAAAGCTCGCGGACACGTGATGGTGGCAGGTCCAGACGACTGGTGGCATCGCCTCGGCGTCGGAGATTATAGCGATCGAATCTATGCGGTCAGCTTCATAACATGGCGACGGGACCGCTCCGGAACTCTGGAGCACCGGGATGCACTCGTCGCACCTTGGAAGATCGAGGCAGACTGGCCGAGTGATTGGGAACTTTTCAACCTGCTAGCGCCTGTTCCAGGGGCCGGACCGGAGGCGAGCGATGCGAACGACATGGACCTCAATCAACTCGCCGCCGTTGGGCCCGATTTGTTGTTTCTCGAATTGAGTTCGCCATTAGTGACGGACGTAGGCGTCGCGAACTTGGCCAAGTTTCCCAATCTGCGGATCGTTCTTCTGAGTGGGTCCGCGGTCACGGATCAGGGTATTCAAGCGCTCGCCTATCTGCCGTATCTACGTATGATCGATCTGAGCCAGACGGCGGTAACCGACGCGGCGCTGCAAAGCTTGGGGCAACTCCCGCGGCTGACGCAATTGAACGTCTGTGGAACCAAGGTCACGCCCGATGCGATCCGGGCGCTCAAACACGCTCGGCCGAACTTGAGTGTATCGCCCGATCCGGACGAGTCCACTGACTTGGATGCGCCGCAGGAGAGCATGGCCGAGGCGCTCCTCCGCGCTGCTGCAACCCGCGAAATCCGCACAAGCCGGTGAGTCGAAAATGAGGGAGACGCAAGGGACCTGTGAGGGTTGTGTCAGCGGCTTCTTTGCCGTCCTCCGCGCCGCGGTTGCGCGGCCGGGCTGCCACCTACTTGAGACTCGATTTCGGGCCTGTCCGACGCGCAGAATCTGCGCCACCTTCCCAATCGACCAGCCGCAGGCTTTCGGGCGATCGTGACTCCCCTCTGGGCCATCGACAATGCCGCAGGAGACGGGTAGTTTGAATGATGTGGAATCGGCGTTTCAAACGAGCCCGGTCGGGCATTGGCTGCCTGAGTTTTTCCCGGTGTAAGGACGCAATGTTTTGACTTGCGCCCAGGTTCCACTTGGTTGCGACCCCCTGGACCGTAACCTAGGCTAGCACTGGACTTCCGAAGTCCGCAGGCCGGCCATTCGGCAGGTCACGCCGCTCGACCCTAACTTCGGTTTGGACCGTTCGGCGGCGGGCAACGTACATACGCATAACCGTTTTTGAAGAGGACGCTTGGGCGCCCACGGGAACGGAGTGCG
>DASXPZ010000030.1:0-2618 GCA_036493275.1 Pirellulales bacterium | reverse complement strand
TCGAGCGGTTCGAGCGCCTCGCGGCGGAATTCCTCGCGTTCTTCTTCGAGTTGCTGCTCGAGCGCGTCGAGGAGTTGTTCCAGGTCCTCGCGCGTCATCTTTTCTCCGCTGGCCAAGTCCTCGGCCTGCTGGGCCGCGTTGTCGAGCTTTTCGGCCAGCTTTGCCAATCGCTCCGACAACGCCTCATCCAGATCGTACGGGAGCAGGTGCTCAAGCGCCTGGCGATCCCCCGCGGCGTCTTTGCGCATTTGCTCGGCCAGCTTGCGGAGTTGCTCACGCATCTCGTCGGGCGGCGGCCGCGGTTCGTCGCGGTTTTTCTTTCGCAAGCCTTCGCGCTGCTCGGCCAGCGCTTCCATGCGGCGCTCGGCCTGTTGATATTTCGAGTGCAACACCTCCAGTCCTTCGCGGGCTCGCAACATTTGCTCGTAGTCAGACTGCGAGATGATCTTAACGGTGCAGATAGGGCTTTCCGAACCTTTAACGCCTGCAGGATCATTGTCTTCGATCCGCGCGTAGAGCTTGATTTCGTCGCCGGGTGACAGGCCGTAAGCCGCCAGCGGCAACGCCTGCTGCGGATTCGAGCGGGCCAACTCCGGCTTCGGCAGCTCGAACTCCATTGGCAGGCCGCGCGATTGATTCAAACTGCGGAACAGCTCCAGCCGCGTGATGCCGTAGTCGTCCTCACCGGCCAGGACAACCGGCAAAGTCGCCTCGGGCGTTGCCAGCGCGGTCGCCGCCGGCTGAATCACGCGGACCAAGGGACGCTGATCGGCCAAGAGCGCAAGGCTCCCGGACAGCGTCTCCTGCGAGCAAACTTTGGCCACGTCGCGCACCTGGATCGTAAACTTGCCGGCCGCGGTCAGCGTAAACTCACCGGTCGCTCGATGGTTGTCCAGTGGATGGGGCTTGAGCTCGACCGCTCGGTGGCCGGCCGTGGTCTGAATCTGGATATCGCCGCCCGAGAGGGGGCGGTTGCTCTTGGCGGTCACGCGAACAATCGTGCCGGCGAGTCCCGCCAGGCCGTCGGCAGGCAACGGCCCTTCGTACGGCGCGCGGCGCGTATAAGCAGGCTGCTCGACGTGGAACTGCACGTCTTCCAGCCGCGGCACAGTGATCACGTCGAGCGCGTAACGGGGACTTCGCGAGCGCCGAGCGCGAACGAAGTACTCTCCCTGCGTCGTGACGCTGGTGAGCATCGCTCGCCACGCTCCGTCCTGTTGTTGAAACATCGGCAGCGTTTCTTCACCCGCGTCATCCTTGCCGGCCAGGACCAGGTCAACTTGCTCGACGGGCGGCCCGGACGTTTTCACGCGGACATCGAGCCCTCCGCCGTACAGGACCTGGGTATCGCCCGGCGAGACCGTGAACTCGACGAGCGAGAACGGAGGATGATCGCCAAACGGATCGAAGAATCTCAGCCACTCGATCGACAGGAGGCGCGGAGAGAGCACTGCCAACAGCGCGAGGACTGCCGCGATCGCGGCCAGCGTCATCGCCGGAGCGCGTAGCGCGGACGGGGTGACTACCTTTTCGAGAGGGACGTCCGCGGCGAGCTGCGCCGCGCGATCGACAACAATCTGCGCCAGGCCGGCCGTCAACTGAGATCGTGGCGGCGCCGAGGCGGACGAAGTAGTGATGTATTCGCCTTGAGAGAGCTCCCAACCGGTGGCGACCTGTCCCTGGGCGCCGCACGCGCGGTCGAGTCGGCGAGCGAGACGGCCATCGCTCCCGCGCGCTCGCCACCTGCGCACCACCATCACCAGCAGACCGATGCCGGCGACCGCGGCCGCGACATTCGCCCCCTCGCGCGCCGGCGGAGACAATTCCCACAACAAGTCGAGCCAGATCATCACCAGCCAGCAGACGGCCGCCGCGACGATGCCCCAGGTCAGGCCGGCGCCTGAACCGGTCCAAAGCATCCGCTTGCGAAGCAGACGCAATCGTCCAGAAAGTTGCTCTCGCCCCGTCATGACACGTTGCGCTCAGTTATTCGGGTCGAACTCGATACAAATTTTTTGTGCTGGTTCATTCTAGCGATTGCCGATTGGCCCTGCACTCTGCGAAGGGGATTCCAATTGGACTCTAATAAGCTAGTCATCGCGACGATTCTTCAGCTTTGTCAAACCAGGCCGGAAGCGCGTCGTAAACCCCAGGCCGCGGTCCATACTCCAAAAACGCCTACTAATACCCACCACCGATCCCAGGCGGTGGTTTTACTTAGTCTTTCGGGACGGCTGCGAGCCAGGTGTTCGTCGAGTTGCCGAGCGAACTCGTCTGCCTGCGATCCGGACAGCGTGGCGCCGCCGCTGGTGGCGGAAATGCGCCGCATCAATCCGGCGTTGGCCGTCAATTCGAGAACCTCGTCCGCGTGGCTGCGAACCTCAAAGATCGTTCGAGCGGTCGGATCGTCGGCCTCGCCGGCAAGCTGCGCCTGGTAGCGCCCTTCGCCGAGCTTGCCGAACGACACTCGATAAGCGCCTGGCTCGTCATGCGCCGGGATGACCGACAAGCGTTGCGGTTGATCGAGGTTTCCTCCTGTCAGTTCGATGGCCGGAACTCCTTTGTCCAGCGCGCTTTCGCGCACCAAGAGAGTCGCCGAGGCGCTTTCGGTGGTGCTG
>DASXPZ010000029.1:0-3134 GCA_036493275.1 Pirellulales bacterium | reverse complement strand
GAAGAAACAGATCATCGCCCGCTTGCAGCCCAATCTGACCACGCTGGACCATTTGCTGCGTCAGAACGTGAAGGACTTCCGCGTGGCGATTTCGCGCAATCGCGGCCTGGTCGAACGGCGGGCCGCGTGGCGCCGGTTGGTGCTCCGTCGTCGCAAGGCGGTTCGTCTGGTCGAAGAGTTGGATCTACGGACGCAGCGCTTGCAGCCGCTTTCGGAGAAGCTGATCGAGATTTCGCAGCGAATGAACTCGCTGGTCGAGCAGATCGCCGAGGCGCGGCAGAATCCGGCCGCCGCTGACCATTTGCAAAAGCTGCGAGAAGAGCTGCATTACTTGATGCGGATCACGCTCGACAGCCCCCGCACGCTCGACCGGCGGATTCGCGCCACTCGCAAGCACCAGGCCCAGTACGACGCCGCCAAACGGTCGCTTTCGGCCGGCAATCTGCGGTTGGTGGTTTCGATCGCCAAGCGCTACCGCAACCGCGGCCTAAGCTTTTTGGATTTGATTCAAGAGGGCAACACCGGCCTGATGAGGGCGGTCGATAAATTCGAGCATGCCCGCGGTTTCAAGTTCTCGACGTACGCCACCTGGTGGATTCGTCAGGCGATCACCCGCGCGATCGCTGACCAGAGCCGCACCATCCGGATGCCGGTGCACATGATCGAAACGATGAGCCGCGTGCGCAGCATCACTCGAGACCTGGTGCAGCGCACCGGCCGCGAGCCGCAAGTCGAAGAGGTGGCGGCCGAGGCCGGTCTCTCGATCGAGGAAGCGGCCTGCGTGCTGAAAATGACCCGTCATCCGCTGTCGCTCGATCAACCGGTCGGCGACCACGACGACAGTTTCTTCGGCGAGTTTGTCGAGGATCACCGTGGCGGAGACCCGTTGGCCGATATAACTCAACAATCTCTGAAGAAGCGCATTGCCGACGTGCTGGAAGAATTGAACTACCGCGAGCGCGAGATCCTGCGGTTGCGTTACGGCCTGGCCGATGGTTACTCGTACACGCTGGAAGAAGTCGGCAAGATCTTCTCCGTCACCCGCGAACGGGTTCGCCAGATCGAAGCCAAAGCGGTCCGCAAGTTGCAACACCCGACCCGCGCCCAGACGCTCAACGGGTTCGTGGACGAAGTCGGCATGGCGTGACGCAGACTTCGCTAGAAAGGGAACTGCATTCCGCCGCCGCCGTTAAAGAGCAGATTGCGCTCCTTCGCTGTGAGCGCCGTCTTCGCAAAGCCGACCGCAGCGATCTCGCCGCCCCAGCCGCGGCCGTTGGGCGCGCTGCCGCCTACGCCGAATAATTCTTCTCCTACGTTAATCCGGCCGGGAACCGTTTGCGACGCAATCTGACCATCGTCCAATTGCAGCATGATCTTTCGCGCCGCGGCGTCATACCAGGCGACCACAAAATGGAGCTTGCCGTCGACTCGCAGCGGCAGGCCCTGAGTGAAGGCATATTTCTTGCCAATGCGGGCTTGAAAGAAGATTCTCGGCGTTGGCGAAGGAGAAGCGTGGACCGCCCATTCGCAACTCGCCGGATTGGCGCGCAGGTCGCCCCCTTTAACAAACAAATACCGCGATCCATCCAGCTTGTCGACACGAGCCCAACCCCAGATCGTGAAGCTGCCGTCGGCGCGAAAGATGGGATCGGGGCTGCTCAAGAACGCGTTGCCTTGCGGATCAAACTGGGCTGCGCATCCTAGCGGTCCACCGTGATCGCACTTGATCGGGCCATGCTGCTCGGTGAGATTACGCTCGTGATGGGTAATGTCGTGCCGCGTTCCTTCCGGCTCGGCCATTGACCAAAAAGCCGCGGCCTCATTATCCAATTCGGCCAGCGGATTGAACCATTGCTCCGGCGAGATCGAGACGTAGCGTCCGGCGCCATCCATCCGCAACACCGGAAGCAGGTCGAGCGATCGCGGCGAAGATTCTTCGTATCCTTTGGCCAGCTTGAGAACTCCATCGGCCTTATCGGCTGGGATTTCGATTTCGACCGCCGTGGTTTGATCGTCGAAATCGAAGCTACCGAGCTTGTTTCGCTCCAGATCGAGCACGGCCACGGGCTCCACCAATCGGCTGGACTCTTCCGGCTTGCTGAGAACGAGCGTCGTGACGCCGGGAAGCATGCGGAAGTGATACTCGGCCGGGCCCAAAGAGCAATCGCACGCCAGGTCTCCCAATCCCCATAGCGCCACCACAAAGCCTGGCAGTTCCGAAGCCGGAAAGACGCGGAACAGCGGGCTTTCGGACTGAATGTGGATGCGGTACGCTCCCGCCGGGCCACGAGCGGGCAACGTAAACGACGCGTCGCGCAGCATGTTCGCCGCAAGCAGGTCGAACGGAGTGGCTCCTTTGGCAATCGAAATCGGGTTACTCCCGCTCATTGCGTCTGGAAAGCTGTTATGAATCGAGAATCGCAATGCCTTCGCCGCAGGATCGATCACCCGCGCGTAGTAGGTAATCTCGGCCGATAGCGGACGGGGAAGCGCTCCCTTGGCGCTAAAGCGAACCGGTTGACCGATGCTCAAATTGTGGCTGCCCGCGAGCGCCAGCCCGGCGTCGGTCACGCTGACGGGAAAACGACCATCACTGCTGAGGACCAGGTTGTGCGTCGCTCCGCTCGGCTCGACGATCACCGCGCGCAGGCGGCCGGGCGTTTCGTAATTGGTGAGATTCGAGTCTTTGAAGATCAATCGAATTCGCCCCGCCGTGGCCGCCGGCTTGTTAGCCCATAGTGTGATTTGCGACGCCCAGGGCCAGTTGGCGATGATCCCCGAGCTGAACAGGGGCATGTTTCCCGGCCAGTTGAGCGGCGGGAAGCCGGCGTCGGCCAGGGCGCCAAACACGGAGAGCGCACTGCGGATGAACCCCGGCGTCAGGATCCCCTGCAGCACGTCGTAGCCGATCATTGGGCCCGTGGATTGCACGGTGCGACACTGGCGGAGCACCAGATCAGCCGGATATTGCAGATATCGGAGGTCCCCCGTCTTTTGGAACGCCGCCACGTAGCTGATCAAGCTATTTCGCAATCGCCCCAAGCGCGAGGGCGAAGGCCAACTGCAAGCGAGAGTGGGCGCGTCGAAATAACTAGTTGGCGAAACGGCGTAGTCGTCGACCGTTTGCGCTAGCG